>NZ_JBFWVN010000031.1:0-38212 GCF_050246715.1 Methylocystis sp. | reverse complement strand
ACAACTTCCGCCGCCTGCTCGCATGGCTGGCGCTTCTGTGGGCCTTGTTCCTGAGCGTCCTCGACGACGCCAACGCCTCAAATCGCCGACTAATCGCCGCTTAAATCGCGTTCTTCACGGGCGACTCTTTGGTTTGAATAAGGCGTTCCCACTTCGCCAGAGGTCTTTGGCCTAGCCGAGCGTCTGCATATTTGGCATCACATAGAAAAGGCTTAGGTTCGATTTGCTCAGTTTTGCCGTGAGCCATTAGGTTCCTGAAATCTTGCAATTGGGCGATTGTTTGCAAGGGCCGTTTGCCGGTACCTTCTGGAAATTTGATCTTTAAAAGTTCGCAGAGCAGTTTGAACTTCTTTGGGGGCGGCAAAGGCTCCACGCTTTCCCAGCAAGTTATCAAGTTATTGCCAACGTGATTGAGGTAAGCCTCGAATGCAAATGCAGTCAAAACGATGCTGGAAAGGAACTGCCAGGAGGAACCTTTCTCGTTTTCAATACCGCGCTCCAGGACGCACCTCGATGCATGCCAAAGCTCCGCGTACATGTGCACGGTCTTTTTTTGCGTAATTCGGACTTTGGCTGGTTTCTTCGTCACTGCAAGAAAGCCTCGGTGCTGCGATTCCTATCTAAGGCAATAATCGACAATCGATTTGTGTAGCAGGACTTTTTGGTGAGGCCCGCGGGCTTCCGTGCGCCAGTAGAGTCAGCACATTTAACATCAATTTGAGTTTCATATCCCAGCTCTTGAGGACGACTTGCGGCGGGCGCCGTGGCGGATGCCGTGAATGATAACCTCGGTTTCCATGGCGCTATAGAAAATCAGATAGGGGTAAGGATAGACGACCAAGCGGCGAAGTCCGTTCTTGCTGGTCAGATGGCCCGCTTGCGGATGCTCCAGGAGGAGCGCCGTCATCGCCTGAATTCGAGCTTTGATTCTAAGTGCACCCTGTGGCGAACGCGCGTCGATGAAAGAAAGAATCTCGTCGAGTTCAGCGGCGGCGCGGAGCGTGTAGCGAAGCTTCACAACCCATGCTTCGCCCAGATGGCTCGCACTTGATCGTCGGTCGCAAACTCGTCCCGCTCGGCCTGCGCCAGAGATTCCTCGAAAGAGGCTTCTTCTTCGGGTGAGAGCTGCATGGCCGGCGTCTGTTCGCCTGTCATCGCGATGATGACGCGCGCCATCTCATCCTGCATGGCCGCCGGAAGGCTGCGCGCCGCCTCGAAGGCCTTTTCAAGTAGTTTCGTCATCGCGCAAGTTTAGCGATTTGTTCGAGCGCGGGAAAGATTTTCCGCAAGGCGCGGATGCCCGCGCCGCGCGCGGGCATGACGCGGCGGCTACTTCTCCGGCGGCAGCAGCGCCAAGAGATCGGCCATTTTCGGCGCGGCGGCGGGGTTCATCATGCCGACGACATGATAGCCGGCGTCGACATGCAGCACTTCGCCGGAGACGCCGCGCGCCAAGGGCGACAGGAGATACACAGCCGTCTCGCCGACTTCCTCAATCGTCACGACGCGGCGTAGCGGCGAATTATATTCGTTCCAGCGCAGGATGTAGCGGAAGTCGCCGATGCCCGAGGCCGCCATGGTCTTGATCGGCCCCGCCGAAATCGCGTTGACGCGAATATTCTTCACGCCGAGATCGGCGGCGAGATAGCGCACCGACGCTTCCAGCGCCGCCTTGGCCACGCCCATCACATTGTAATGCGGCATCCATTTCTCGGCGCCGTAATAGGTGAGCGTGAGGAGCGAGCCGCCCTCCGTCATCAGCTTCTCGGCGCGCTGCGCCAGAGCGGTGAAGGAGTAGCAGGAGATGTTCAGCGACATCTGGAAGTTTTCCAGCGTCGTCTCGACATAGCGCCCGTCGAGCTGGTCCTTGTCGGAATAGGCGAGGCAATGCACGACGAAATCGATTTTGCCCCAGAGCTTCTCGATCTCGGCGAAGACGGCGTCCATTGTCTCAGGCTCGGCGACGTCGCA
The DNA here is from genome assembly GCF_050246715.1 of Methylocystis sp. Classification (NCBI taxonomy): domain Bacteria; kingdom Pseudomonadati; phylum Pseudomonadota; class Alphaproteobacteria; order Hyphomicrobiales; family Methylocystaceae; genus Methylocystis; species Methylocystis sp. The sequence continues at coordinate 36,241 of NZ_JBFWVN010000031.1, read as the reverse complement.
GCGCCCCACGACCTGCGCGCCGATCTCCGCCGCAAGCGGGCGCACGCGCTTTTCGAGAGCCTCGATCTGATAGGTGAGCGCCAGTTCGGCGCCGGCGTCGGCGCAGGCCTTGGCGATGCCCCAGGCGATCGAGCGATTGTTGGCGACGCCCAGAATGAGCCCCTTTTTTCCCTTAAGCAGTCCAGCGAATAGGGCGGCGGGCGCAGCTTGTTGTGTCATGCGTGTCTGTTTCCTGGGCCTGAAATCCCGTCCACGGCGCTCGCCGTTTAGCGTGGTTTTGACGCAAAGGAAACCCTCGCGGCAGAGGGGCCGGCGGGCGGGAAATCGGGCCCTCAAATCGCGGCGAGCATAGCCAATCGCACGGCTTTGCCCTATCATTCGATAGGAAACGTCACTGGCCGCGCAGACAAGCGACAAGAGCGAGCGGAGCGCGCCGCATGGGCAGAAGGTCCGATATCATCGCGGGGCTGAGCGGCGCGACTCCGGCGCTCAGGCGTTACGCTCGCGCGCTCTGCGCCGGCGCAGGCCAGGCCGTCGCCGACGATCTTCTCCAAAGCGCGCTACAATCGGTCGGCGCGCGGATACGCGCCCGCGAACTGCGCCCGGCCGATCTCGCCGAGGCGCGAATCGAAACCTATGCCACGCTTGTCGCGCTCGCCGAGAAAAAGCTCGCCAACGCGCCCGGCCCGGCCTCGCGCCACCCGCCGATCGTGCACGGCCTTGCCGGGCTTGGCTTCGAAGAGCGCGCCGTGCTGTTGCTCGTCTCGCTCGAGGGCTTCGGCTATGAGGCGGCGGGTCGAATCGTCGGCGCGACGCGGGAAATCGCGCTGGCGCGGTTGATGCGCGGCCGCGCGGCGCTCGGCGCGGAAGGGCTGCGGCCGGTCGCGCCGCTCGAGGGCGGCCGTCGCGCAGCCTCGCATCTGCGAGTCGTGAAGTAGCGCCATGACGCCCTCGGCGCTTATCGAAGAAGCCGATCTGCATGCGCTTGTCGACGGCGAACTCGACCCCGAGCGGCGGCGCAAGGTCGAGGACCATCTGCTGCAACATCCCGACGACGCCGCGCTCGTCGAAAGCTGGCGGCGCCAGAACGCGGCGCTGCGCGCCGCCTTCGAGCCAGTGGCGTTGGAGCCGCCGCCGCTGTCGCTGCGTGAGGCGGCGGCGCGTCCGCCGGCGCCGCCGGCTGGTCAGGGGCCGATCGAAACCGGCGCCATCCATTGGGGACGCCCCGGCGCGGCGCCGCGGCCGGCGCGTAAGCTTGATGAAATCCGCGCCAGCCGCCGGCGGCAGGCGCTCGCCTCGACGCTGCTCACGCTCTTTGCCGGCGCGGCCGTCGCGGTTGCGGGGCTGCTCTTTTTGGCGAGCAGGCCGCCGGCGCAGCGCCCGACGCTGACTGTGGCCGCCACGAGCTATACGGCGCGCGCCGGGCTGACCTACGCAACTTATGCGCTCGATGCGCGGCCCGTCGAGATTGACGCCGGCCGGCGCGGCGAGCTTCTCGCATGGCTGCAGGAGCGCGTCGGCATTTCGCGCGCGCCGGACTTGAGCGGCGTCGGGTTGCGGCTCCTTGGCGGACGCGTCGCGCCGGGCGTCGCGAGCCCGGCGGGTTTTCTCGTCTATCAGCGCGCCGACGGCGGGCGCGTCGGCCTTTATTTCGAGCGCGCCGACGCCGTCGCCGCGCCGTCCGGTCAGCGCGGGCAGGGGATTTCAGTCATCGAATGGCGGACGGGCGGCTTCGCCTTCGTGCTCGTCGGCGTTTTGCCGCCGGACGCCATGCAGGCGGCGGCTGAAGCGGCCGCCGCCGCGGTCGTCGCGGCGCCGCCGGAGGCGCGATAGCGCTTGAATCAGGCCATCTTGGCGCGCGGATCGTAAGGCTGGGCGTCCCGCCATTCGCGCATCCGAGCGTCAAGATCGGCGGAGGATGCTTCCGGCAGCATGATCTTCAACGAAACATAAAGATCGCCGGCGATCTTGCCATCGGACGCGGGCAGTCCCTTGCCGCGCAGCCGCAGCACTCGCCCGCTGTTGGAGTGCGGCGGGATCGTCAGCTCCACCTTGCCGTCGAGCGTCGGCGTCTCGATGCGTCCGCCAAGCGCGGCCTCATAAATCGTCACAGGCAATTCGAGCCGTAAATCGCGGCCGTCCAGCTTGAAATAGGGATGCGGCGCGACTTTCACGGTGACGATCGCGTCGCCGGGTTCGCCGCCCATGGCGCCGGGTTGGCCCTGGCCGCGCAGGCGGATCTGTTGGCCATCTTCGATCCCTGCGGGGATTTTCACTTCGAGCGTGCGTCCGCTCGGCAGGATGACGCGCGCCGAACCGCCGTGGGCGACAGTCTCGAGCGGCGCGGTGGCGGTGGCGACAACGTCGTCGCCGCGCGTCGGTTGCGGCGCGCCGCGACGGCGCCCGCTGGCGCCGAAGAGATCGGCGAAGAGGTCGGAAGGATCGAAGCCGCCGCGTCCCCCCGGCGCCTCATTGCCGAAATGAAATTCGTAATGTTGGTCGCCGCCCGGCGCGCCGCCGCCCGTGCGCCAGCCGCGGTTGAAGCCGCCGGGACCTCCGCCGGCGCCGAAGCCTTCGAAGCCGGTGAAGCGAGGCTTGCCGTCCGGACCGATTTCCCCCTTGTCGAATTGCGCCTTTTTCGTCTCATCCCCGACGATTTCGTAGGCCGAATTGATTTCGGCGAAGCGTTCCTTGGCTTTCGCGTCGTCCTTGTTGCGATCGGGATGAAATTTTTTGGCGAGTTGGCGATAGGCCTTCTTGATTTCGGCGGGGCCCGCCGTTTTCGCCACGCCGAGAACGTCATAAGGGTCGCGCATAATTTTCCAATGAGCCCATGTGAGCGCCTGCCCTCTGCGGCGCAGACGCGTATGTCCTATTTATTATCTGGGAGAAGGCCGCCCGCAACGCAAGCGGCGAAGGTCATGTCGCGATAAAGGCTAACGCGACCGCGAAGCGAAAAAAGCGGCAAAACGCTCCCGCGCCTCTGGAGAAGTCAGCGCTTTCTCGAACAGCGCCGCTTCCGCGTCAATCCGCGCCAAAATTTCCTTTGGGTCGCCGCGCATCAGCCGCCGAGCGGCGCGAAGCGCCTGAGTCGGCTTCTCGGCCAGGCGCCGCCCGGCGTCCATCGCAAGATCGAGGACCGCTTTGGGGGGCGCGATCCGATTGACGAGGCCGAGCCGCAGCGCCTCCTCGCCGTCGAAGCCGTCGCCGAGCAGCAGATATTGGGACGCCCTGGCCATGCCGAAACGCTCTGGAACCAGCAGGCTCGCGCCGCCCTCCGGCGGCAGGGCGAGGTCGATGAAAGGCATTCTGAACCGGGCGTCAGGGCTCGCGTAAACGAGGTCGCAATGAAACAGAAGCGTGGTTCCGACGCCGACGGCGTCGCCGGTCACGGCGGCGACGAGCGGCTTGTCGAAACCCGCCGCGGCGCGAATGAAAGCCAGCGCCGGAAAGGTTTCGGCGCTCGCCGCGAAATCGCGAAAATCGGCAAGATCATTGCCGGAGGTGAAATTTCCGCCTGCGCCGGCGAAGACGATCGCGCGCACGGCGTCGTCGCCGGCCGCCGCTTCGAGCGTCGCGACCAATGCGCGATACATTTCGCGATCGAGCGCATTTTTCTTTTCGGGGCGGTTCATCAGCAGGCGTAGCACCCCGTAATGCTCGGAAACGACGATCTTTTCGGACATGAAAGCCTCCGCTTCGGATGGGGCGAGGACAAATGGCGCCCGCCCGGCAGGGGCGCGGCGACTCGTCAAACTTTCGAAGGATTTCTGCGAGATGGCTCTGTCGTTGCGAGAATGCCCAAGGATCATCGACGACTTGCCTGCGCCCTACAAGCGGCTAGATTTCGCCGTTATAAAGTCTGCTGAGGGTTGGGGCGCGCCGTCCCCATCCGGAATATGAGCGGCAGGGACATGTCCATCATGAGCCTTCGCGAGAAAACTAAAGGATTTTTTGACAGTGCGCCCGCCCGCGGCCAGAGTTTCGTCTACGCTGCGGAGCAGCGTCTCACCCGAAAAATGGCCCAGGCGGCGCCGCGATGGGTCGAGCCTGCGCATCTATCGCTGATTGGCGCCGTCGGGGCCGCTTTTGCGGCCGCCGCGCTGGTCGGCTGCCATTCATGGCCTGACTTGGTCTGGGTCGTGCCTCTGGCGATGCTGGTCAATTGGTATGGTCTGACGACGGATCTTCCGCTTGCGCGGTTTCGCGGCGACGAAAGTCCGGGCGCAGGAATGGCGCATCACGTCGCCGACCTCTTCTCGCATGTCGTCCTCATCGTCGCCTATGGCTTCTCGCCGTTCCTCACCCTGCGCGCCGCGGCGGCGGTGCTCATATGCTACTTGCTGTTCTCGGCCTATGGCTATATTCGCGCCGCCACCCGGCACATTCAGCAAATGGCTTACATTAATTTGGGCGTGACGGAATTTCGCGTCCGCGCCGCCACCTGGCGCGTTCCGCAAATGGCTTATATTGGCTTGGGCGTGACGGAATTTCGCATCCTCCTCGCGTTCTGGCCTTTCGCCGCGATGGCGCTCGGCATTCCGGAAAGTCTGCACGACCGTTTGCCGGCGATTGACGTCGCCGTCATCGGCCTCGCGCTGGTGGCGGTTTTAGGCCTTCTCGGCAAACTGTTGAAGGACGGACGCAGCATCGCCGCCGCTTCGGCCGCCGCGACGCCAAATCAGGAAAAATAGACGGTCTTCGCTAGAGCTCAAATGCGCCTGCAGGCCTGAGCGCGGGGAACTTTATTAAGGCGCGCGCATTTTGCCTCCATGCGCGCAGCCGTGACGATAGCGCTTGTCGGAGCACTGCTTGGCGCCGGCGGGGCGAGCGAAAGCGCGCGCGCCGGCGCCTCCGCATTTTCGGGCGGCGAAGCGAGCGCCGCCGAGGCTGAAGCCCGCTCGGCCTGGGCGCTTAAAGTCGAAGCGGCTAGACAGAGTTACGCGGCCTTCGCCGCGCGCGCCGAAGCGGAATTTCGCGCGCGACAGCCGGCTCGCATCGACGCCGCTGGCTCAGCGGAGCCCTTCTCGGCCGTCCTCAATGACCCGACGCTTCGTTACAACGATTTGGTCGTGACCTCCGACGGCGTTTTCGCCTTTCGCGGGTCGGAGGCGCTCCGCCACAGCGCGGCGGATTTCGAGCGCCTGCCGGAGGCGCGCATTCGTGCGCTGTCGCTGCGGACGTACGACCAAAGAAATTGAAAAAAGGAGCGATTCTCCAGCCAGATTAATCTCGGCACGCCTTAGCATTTTTTTAGCATCATTCAGAAATCGGTGGCATCTCCGCGATAACGCTGGCATATTGCCCGAAGCTGAACAATTGGAATATCGTATCTCCCGGCGCAGGGTTCGAAGCTTGGCGCCGAAGGCGCATATTGGAGCGACTTTGACAATCGCCATTCCCCACCCGCTACGGCTTGGCCTTGCGCTCTCGCTCGGACTGATGACGTCGGGCTGCGCGATCTTTCCCGCAGCCGGTCCGAGCGGCAAGGACATGGTGGAGGAGGTGAGGCCGAGCCTGGCCGGCGCCGAGCCGAGCTACGCGCTTGTCGAGATCGACCAAAACACCCTCAATGCCCTCGCCCGACGCGCGCCGCCTACATTGCGCGGCTTTTTCGGCGATTACCGGCCGGCCGGCAATCAAACCATCGGCGTCGGCGACTCGATTCAAATAACGGTTTGGGAAGCCGCTTCGGGCGGCTAGTTTTCGTCCGGCGGCGATCGGATGAGCCCAGGCTCACGATCGGCCGCGATTCCGGATCAAATCGTCGGCCGGGACGGTTCGGTCACCGTTCCTTACGCCGGCCGCGTCCAGGTCGCCGGCCGCAGCCAACATGAAGTCGAGGCGGCGATCGTCGAGCGGCTTCGCGGCGAGGCGATCGAGCCGCAGGCTGTCGTCAACGTCACCCGCAATATCACCAACACCGTTACGGTGACCGGCGAAGTCGCCAATGGCGCCCGCGTCCCTCTCAGCCTCCGCGGCGACCGCGTCATGGACGTCATCGCGGCGGCCGGAGGCTATCGTTCGCCTGTCCACGAAACTTTCGTGACCCTGACCCGCGGCGACCGCACGGCGCGAGCGCCCATTCAAGCGCTGCTCGCCAATCCTCGCGAAGACATCTATCTCCGGGCGGGGGACATTTTGACCATCGAGCGCACGCCGCCGACCTTCACGGTCATGGGCGCGACCAGCGCCAACGCCGTCATGCCCTTTGACGCGCGCGGCCTCACACTTGAGGAAGCAATCGGCAGGGCAGGCGGCTTGACGGACTCTCAGGCCGACCCAGGCGGCGTTTTCGTCTTGCGCTATGAGCCGGCGAGCCTTGCCCGCGAATTTCCCAATGTCGCGCCGAGCCTGCTCGAGCGCGGCCCAGTGCCCGTCGCCTATCACCTCAATCTGCGCGAGCCCGCGGCCCTGTTCGCGGCGCGGCGCTTCGCGATCCGCGACAAGGACATCCTGTACGTCAGCAACGCGCCGCTCGTCGACATCACCAGGGTTGTGCAGCTGTTTCAGACGGTCAGTCAGCCGGCGGTTCAGGGCGTCGTGGTCAGCCGCTATCTTAAGTGAGGCATAGACGCCGCTTTGCCCTGGTTTCCGAAACAGCTGCGGATTGTAACGGGAGATCATCGATGCGCCTAAGTTGTGGAAATGTCATCGTTTTACCTGCTTCACGTGTAAGAAGGTAGCCAACGATTTGCACAGAGGCTGACGGGTTGAACGCGTTTTGACGGAGCATTTTTATGGCCAAGCAGCGGATCAACGAGAGCTTCCTTGCGATCAAGGAGCGTGCTGCGCTGTTGGCGTTGACAAAGCGTTTGCCGGATTGGGCGACCCCGGACCACCTGACGGCGATAGGATTGTGTGGCGCCGTTCTCACTCTGCTGAGCTTCGTCGCCTGTCTCTGGTCCCACGTTTTTCTCCTCGGCGTCGTTTTTGGGCTTTTTCTCAATTGGTTTGGCGATTCACTTGATGGCACCCTGGCGCGCTACCGTTCGATTGAGCGCCCGCATTACGGCTACTTCATTGACCATTCCTCCGACCTGATTGCGCAGACCTTAATTATCGTTGGGCTGGGCGTTTCGCCTTATTTCACGGTCGCCTCATCGCTCCTGGTGCTTTCGCTCTATCTGCTAATGAGCTCCTACACCTATTTGAGGGTCGTGACCGAGAGCGTGCATCGTCTTTCTTACGGCGGCATGGGCGCGACGGAATTTCGCATTTTGATCGCGTGCTGGGCGCTTTTCGCCGCTTGCTTCGGTCCCAGCATCACGACCGCGGAGGCTCATGGCTTCGCGGTGCTCGACATCGTCATTGGCGGCCTTTCCATGCTCACCTTCCTGGGCTTCGTCGTCGTCATCCAGAAGGACCTGACGCGGCTGCAGCGCGAGGAGCGCAAAGGAATCACGTCGCTCGAGCCGGCGGCAGAGGCGAACGAGCAATTGGAAGTGGACCAGCAGAGTCTGGTGGAGTCTGCAGCCGGCTGAATCGGCCGCTGACAACGCGTGGTCCGACCCGACCTCAAGTGGCGCCATTTTTCCGTTGCGGCGTACGCGCCCCGTCGATTTCGCCGCAGTGGCGGCGACTTGGTTCCGGCTCTCGTTGAGAGCGCCGGCGCCGGGGCAGGAAGTGGGATGAATTCCAGCGGAACGGTTCTTGTCACCGGCGCAAGCGGATTTATCGGCGGCGCTGTCGTTAAGCGATTGCGCGCGGAAGGAGTCGCTGTGCGCGCGCTCGTGCGTCGATCAAGCCCGCGCGACAATGTCCCAGCAGATTGCGAGGTCGTCGAAGGCGACGTGACCGACCGCGAAAGCGTCCGGCGTGCGATGCTCGGCGTCTCTGCGCTCTTTCATCTTGCGGCCGATTATCGCCTCTGGGCTCCCGATCCCGAACCGGTGATGCGCGTCAATGTATCCGGCACCGAAATCGTCATGCGCGAAGCTCTGCGCGCTGGCGTCGCGCGCGTGGTGCATACGAGCAGCGTCGCGACTCTTGATCCAGATTCAGCGCCTTGCACCGAAACCGACCGGCTCGCGCCCGAGCGCGCCGTCGGCGCATACAAGCTCAGCAAAATTCTTTCGGAGCGGCTCGTCGAACGAATGATCGAAGATGATGGGCTGCCCGCCATCATCGTGTGTCCATCGGCGCCGCTCGGCGCGGGCGACGTGAGACCGACGCCCACCGGCAGGATTGTCTGCGAGGCGATGCGTGGCGGCATGCCCGCCTATGTCGACACCGGACTGAATATCGTTCACGTAGACGATGTCGCGGAGGGCCACATCGCCGCGATGGAAGTTGGCAAATTCGGCGAGCGCTATATTCTTGGCGGAGCCAATCTAACGTTGCGGGAGCTGCTCCTAGAGATATCTCGTGTCACCGGGCGATCGCCGCCGCGCGCGAAATTGCCGCGCTGGCCACTCATGCCTCTCGCTTACGCCAATGAAGTTTTTGCGCGTTTTTCCGGCTCGGAGCCGTTCCTCAACCGCGAAAGCCTGCGACTTTCGGGGAAGCGGATGTTCTTCGACGATTCCAAGGCGCGCCGCACCCTCGGCTACAAAACGCGGCCAACGGCCGACGCCGTCGCCGACGCCGTGCGCTGGTTCGCCGGACGGCGCAGCTAGCATGCGCAGCGTTTGGGCGAAATCGATCATTGCAGCGTGATCTAGAATTGGAGCGGGCGCCATGCGGCCTTTGGCGAATAGCTTGCGAGGCGCGGCGCTCGCGGTTGCGGCTGCTCTCCTGACACAGCCGCTCCTCGCCGCGCAGGACGTTCGCGGCTTTAGCTATTGCGCGCCGCCCTCGCGTCCCGACTGCATCGAGACGTCCGTCTCCGCATTGGCGATGGCCGCTTGCGACGAAGACGTGCAGCTCTTCAAGCGAATGGTGTTTCGCTACCGAGAGTGTCTCGAAAGAGAAATGGAACGCGCTGTGCGCGAAGCGAATGACGTGATCGAGGCTTGGCGATGTCGTCGAGACAAGACGAAGTGCCGAAATTGACGCCGACGTCTGAAAGAGCGCGCCGGCCGGTCATTTATGACGTGACGCGGATCGTGACTCGCGCGCTGAATGCGGCGCCGAACGGGATTGATCGCGTCGATTTCGCGCTTGCCCGCCATTTTCTCGCGCGCAATGAGCGCGTGCGCGGGGGGCTGATTTGCACGGCGATCGGCCCGCGACTCGCCGATCCCGATCTTGCGCTCGAGACGATCGAGGGCGTCGAATCCCTTTGGCGCGAAGACGGCGACGCCGAGGAGGACGATGTCTATCGCAGCCTCGTCGCGGCGCTCAGATCAAAGGAATTTGCAGGCGCTTCGCCGACACGGGCGAGAAAGGCGCCGGATCTCTTATTCCTTCAGCGCAACTGGCGCGCGATGAGCCGTTGGGCGCCTCATCTTGGCCGGCCGTTGCGTGAGGCGCCCCACGGAGCGATTTATTTCAACGTCACGCAGTTTCTCGTCGATCGAAGCTGGTACATGCGCTGGCTCACGACGCGACCGGACATAAAGCCCGTCTTCTTCGTTCATGATCTCCTTCCGATCGAAGCGCCGGAATTTTTTCGCGCAAGAGAAGCGCTGCTGCATCCAAGGCGCATCAGCAATATTTGCCGCTATGGCGCAGGCGCCATCGTCGGATCGCACGCGCTCGCCAAGCGCCTTCGCCAATATGCAGCAGAAAACGGAAGGCCGGATCTTCCGGTTTGTGTCGCGCGCCTGCCGGTTTCGCCCTGTTTCCTGACGCCCGCCGAGCCGCCTGCCGCGCTCGAAGGCGTCAATTATTTCGTGGTCTGCGGCACGATCGAGCCGCGAAAAAATCATCTCACCCTGCTCAATGCATGGCGCGAGCTGGCGCTCGGTGCTGCTCCGCCAAAGCTTGTCATCGTTGGTAAGCGCGGCTGGCTCAACGGCGCAGTCATCGAAATACTAGAGCGTAGCGTTGTCCTGCGTCCGCACGTCATCGAAGCCGGCGGGCTGTCGACGCCGGGATTGCGCCGATTGCTTGCGGGGGCGCGTGCTTTGCTGATGCCCTCCTTCGCTGAAGGCTTCGGTTTGCCTGTCGCTGAAGCGCTCGCGGCGGGAACGCCGGTCATCGCCTCCGATATCGAAGCCTTTCGGGAAGTCGGCGGCGATGCGATCGACTATGTCGATCCGCTCGATGGCCGAGGATGGCTGCAGGCGGTGCGTGACTATTCGACGCCGCACTCTCCTCGTCGGCGCGCCAAGCTTGAGCGCAACAAAGCAGCCATCTCCGATTCGGATGCGTTCATTGCAAAGATTGACGAGTTCATCGCAGAATTATAAAGCGGCGCTCGATCGTAAGCGCATGGAGCGCGCTTCACGCGTAAGTGAGTGGGTTCAAATAATTCGCAGCGCGCTCCAGAGTTCAATCCAGTTGATCTTTCGGCATGGCGCGCGCTCAAAACCAGACGCCGAGGCGGCCGTTCGGACAAAGGACTTTACGTGAATATTTTGGATCCAGCGCCGGAAGCCGCGCGCAAGACGCTAAGCGAGGAAGACTTGGCGGCGCTCGCCAATTTTCGCTTCGCGCTGCGCAAATTCCTGGCGTTCAGCGAACAAGTCTCGGCCGACCATGGCGTCACCATGCAATGGTATCAGGCGCTGCTTGTCGTTCACACCTATCAAGGCGCGAAACACATTAGCGTCGGCGAACTCGCCGAGCAGCTGATGATCCGCGACCACAGCGCCGCGGAACTCGTGTCGCGCTTGGCGCTGGCGAAACTCGTCAGGCGAAAGACCGATCCGAATGATCGTCGTCGTTCGCTTGTCGTCATCACGCGCGCAGGCGAACGGCGGCTCTTCGAACTCGCCGCCGTGCATTTGAAGAAGCTGCGGGAATCGAAGGGCGCCTTCGCGAACTTGTTTCGTATGGCTGCGGAATCATAGATCACGCTGCGTAGTCGCCTGAACGCAGCGTGATCTAGTAGCCGGTCATTTCGAGATAGCCTTCTCCCTGATGCGAACCGCTGAACCGGATCGGTCCCTCCCAATAGGCGGCATCCGTTCCCATCCAGCTTCTCGGATTGAGCGGCTGCGTCTTAATGTCGACGCCCCGACTGCTGATCCGAACGCGCCAGCGAATCGGGATGTCGCGATCGGCGATGCGCATCGTCTCTAAGGGTTCGATCGCGATGTCTTCGCGCAGGATCGGCGAGGTCGCGCCTTCGGCGCCGATCCAATTGCCGAAAAGATAGGGCGCCGCCTTGATGCTGCGCATGCGATACAGCATCAGTCTGGCGCCGCCGTCAAAATGCAGCGCAAACCAATCCCAGCCTTTTTGATCTGACCCGAGCGGCTGGCTCGACCATTCGCGATCCATCCAGGCGCGGCCGGAGACCTGTGTTTGGCGGCCATGGATGGAAAGAGAACCCTGCGCCGTAAAGAACGGCTGGCTGTAGTAATAGGAGGCCTGCCCGGCGTCGGATTTGCGGCTATAGCCGCCTTCGCCCTGCAAGACGATCGGCCCCGTGGCGGTCAGATCGAGCGCATAGGCGAAATTTCCGTCGCCGGCTGAAACGTGCGGCCGATCAATCCCGTCGCCAGTGGAATCGTCGCGGGTTTCGAGAAGCCAGTCGTCGATAAAAGCGCGAAAGGGCGAAGCCTCGACGCCCGCCTGGCCAATGCCGCCGCGCGCGAATTTTTGTGCGAAGAGATGTTCGCTTGCGCTCGTCGCCGCCGCATGGGCCATCCACACATTGCGGTCGTCCCAGCCGGCGCGTGCCGAATTCGGCGCCATGGCGAAGCGAAACAGCGTCCATTGGACGCCATAAGAGGCGCCGTCCGCGCCGTTTAAGTTCGCGGTGACGTACCACCATTCGGTACGAAAATCTTGATGCGCGCCATGGTCTTTGGGAAAGATGAGCGGCCTTCCGGGCTGCGGAAAGGCGAAGCCCGGCGCGGTTTCGCCGAAATTGCGAAGTCCTTGCGCCAGCGCGCTTGTCGACGACAGCGCAAGAAGCAGCGCCGATCGCCTCGACATCGCGGTCCCCATGCGTTTGCGCGAAGCATTCGGGGACTCAGCGTTCATTGGAGAAGACTTTGAGCAGTTCGGTGGGCGCGGCGCGCGCGAGCCTTAAGACGGGAACGAGCGCGGCAAAAAATGCGGCGCTGAGCGCAATAAGGAAAACCGTGAGCCATTGCGCCGGAAACATATGAAACGGCAGCCGCCATCCGAAGGCGGCGACATTGACGAAAGCGACGAGGCACCATGTCATGAACAGGCCAAGCGGCGTCGCGAATAGGGCGGCGACGGCGGCGAAAGCGACGACCCGCATCATTTCCAGCGCTGCGAGTTTTCGGCGCGTCGCGCCCAGCGCCCAGACCGGCGCGATGCGCGCGCGCCGCATATCGCTGAGCGTCAGCAGACTCGCGAAAAGCGCGACGCCGGAGACGATCAGCGTCAGCGTGTTCAATGCAGCCGTTACGGCGAAGGTGCGTTCGAAGACCTCCGTCGAGAGTGATTTAAGTTCGGATTGATCGACGATGCGCGCGATCTTTCCATCGAAGAGCCGTTGCATATTGTCGATGACGCGCGCCGTCGCATCGGACGCGACGCGCAGGCCGTAATGCACGCCTGAAGCATCGTCGAAATAGCGTTTCAAGCTTTCGTGATCGATGCGCAGCTGACCCTTGGGATTGCCGTAATCGGGAAAAATTCCGACGATGCGCGCGCGCCAATCCTGCGTTGAGGTTGGAATGTCGAGCATGGCGCCCAGTCCGACGCCGAGCCGGCGCGCCAATTGCTCGCTGACAAAGACGGCGTCTTCGGCATGCAAGGCGGTCCACGCGTCGGGCGTCGCCTCCAACAAGGGAAAATGCGCCGAATAGGTTTCGTGCGGCGTCATGCCGATAACATCGACAGGCCATCCGCCAATCCGCGTCTTGGCGCGCCAGAGAGGCAGGATCGCCGATATGTCCTTTTGCGCACGCGCCCATGATTCAATGTCGCGCGCGTCGGCGGGCGTCGCGGCCTCGAAATAGATTTCGGCGGCAAGGCGCGCATCGAGCCAGCGCGTGAAGGTTTGGCGAAAGCCTTCGACCATGCCGCCGACGCCGATATTGGCCGCGAGTGCGATGAGCAACGCCATCAACGCCAGCGACAGGCCGGAAATTTCCTGCCGCCCGTCGGCGAAGAACCAGCGCGCGAGCGGCCGACGCGCCAGATGTTCGCCAAGCGCCAAGGCGCCGGCGAGCGCGACCGGCAGGAAAAGCGCGGCGGCGAGAAGCGAAAAACCGATGACGGCGAAGCCATATTGGAGCCCGTCGCCAAAATGATAGGCGTAAGCCGCGGCCAAAAGGGCGAGGATCGCGAGCGCCGCCTGTCGCCGCAAATAGCGATGATGCTCCGTCCGCCAGGCGATTGGCCGCGCGATCGACAGCGGCGGCAGCCGCAATGTTTTTGCTAAGCCGCTCGCCGCCGCGAGAACGGCACCGGCGCCGGCCATGACGAGCCCGGAGAGCAATGCGCGCAGATCGATGGTCAGGTTTTCCGAAATCAGCGCGCCATAAAGGCTTTCGAGACTTTTCGCGACATCGGGTAGAAGCGCCTGCGCGATCGCGTAGCCGCCGAAGACGCCCGCGCCGCCGGCCACTACGGCGAACATCGCGATTTCGCACGCCATGGCGGCGACGAGATGTGGCGCCGCGACGCCGAGCGCGCGCAAGGTCCGCAGGGTCGGCAAACGCTGTTCGAAGGCGAGGCCATAGGCGGCATGGGCGATGAACAATCCGACGAGGAAGGCGAGGAAGCCGAAGGCGGTGAGATTGAGATGAAAGCTGTCGGTCAGGCGAGAAAGCTCGCTTTCGTCGTCCGCCGCGACAAGCCGCAATGTATCGCCCGCGACGCGCTTGAGCCGCTCTTCGTCGAGCGCATCATTATTCGCGATGATGAGACGCGAGAGCCTGCCGGGTCGATCGAGCAGACGCTGGGCGACGCCGATGTCGACGACGATCGCGCCGGTCGGCGCTTCGGCGAGCGCCGCCAGCGGCGGCAATTGCCGACCGCGCTCGGTTTGCGGCTGCGCGCCCTCGGCGAGATCAAGCCGCCGCAGCGTCTGCGGCGCAGCGAAGCCGCGGCCCTCGCCTGAAAAGAAACCCTCGAGCACTTCCGCGCGCTTTCGCTCATGCGCGATCGGCGAACCACGCGGCAGCGACACCGGCTCGACGCCGATGATGCGAACATTCTTGTCTCCGATCCGGGCCGCGCCTTCGAGGACCGGCGAAACCTCGACGCCGGCGCGACGCAGCTTCACGAAAAGCTCTTGATCGAAGAGCCCGCCGCGCGCGGCGACGAGCGATCGTGCGCGGCCGCCCGAAATTGCCGCCGTCGCGGCGTCATAGCTCATGCGCGCCTGAGCGTTGAGCGCCTGAACGCCGCTCCACAGCGCCGTGGCGATGGCGAGGCCGGCGACGAGCGTTACGAGATTCCCCGGGCGTCGGCGCCAATGGCTCAACAGCGCGGCGAGCGCCCAGAGAGTCTCTCTCATGCGACAACCATTTGAACGGCTCGGATGTCATTCCCGACGCGCAAAGCGCGATCGGGAATCCAGAACCATGCCAACGTTCTTGGAGTGGCCCTGGATTCCCGGTCAGGCCTGCGGCCTGCCGGGAATGACAAGATCCTAGCAAACGGAATTCGCATCATTGCGCCGCCAGAACGCCGGCGTCGAGCCGCACGCGACATTGCAGCCGGGCGGCGAGCCGCTCGCTGTGCGTCGCCATGAGAAAGGCGCAGCCCGTCGCGGCGACGAGATCGAGCGCGAGCGCCAATACCTTATCGCCGCTCGCTTCATCGAGATTGCCGGTGGGTTCATCAGCGAGCAGAAGTTTCGGGCGCACGGCGAGCGCGCGGCCGATGGCGACGCGCTGCTGCTGCCCGCCGGAAAGCTCTTCCGGATAGCGCGCGGCGAGCGCGGCAAGCCCAAGACGATCGGCCAGCTCTTCCTGCCAGGTCGGGTCGAAGCGTCCGGCGAGGCGCGCCTGAAAACCAAGATTCTCGGCGACGGTCAGGCTCGGAATCAAATTGAACTGCTGAAAGACGATTCCGATCTTTTCGCGCCGCGCGGCGGCTCGCGCATGTTCGGAGAGAAGCGTCAGCGCGACGCCGTCGAGAATGATCTCGCCGGCGTCGGCGTCGTCGAGCGCGCCGACAAGATGAAGCAGCGTGCTCTTGCCGCTGCCCGACTCGCCGGTGAGCGCCAGACTGGCGCCGGCGGCGAGTGCGAAGTCGACGCCGCGCAGCACGGGAATGGCGCCCTGCGGCGTCGAATAGGATTTATGAAGCCCCTCGACGCGCAACATTGGCGCGGTTTTTCGCTTGGCTTCGAGATGTTCCGGCGTCGCGTGAATCGACAAGCCATGCGCCCTGCTGGGCCGGCGAAGGCGGCCGGCGCGCCAGACCTATATATGGCCCGCCGCGCCGATCGCCCAAACGCGCCGTCACATTAACGGGCGAGAATAACGCCGCCTTAGCCCGCTCGACCGCGCGTTTTTTTTCTCAATGGCGCTCGGGGACGGAAGGGCGCGAGTCAAGGTATCGGCTTGTGATGCGGATCGAGCGGCGAATGACCGCCATCCGCCTCGACCGCCGCCAGGCCGTCAAATCGCGAGAAATATTCGACGACATC
Source organism: Methylocystis sp. (assembly GCF_050246715.1). Taxonomy (NCBI): domain Bacteria; kingdom Pseudomonadati; phylum Pseudomonadota; class Alphaproteobacteria; order Hyphomicrobiales; family Methylocystaceae; genus Methylocystis; species Methylocystis sp. The sequence goes on along the minus strand of NZ_JBFWVN010000031.1, from coordinate 20,604 downwards.
TGGCGGAAGCCGCTTTTCCTCGGCTAACAGCCTTCTGGAGAGCGCCTCGGCCCGTGGTTTCGAAACGCCGAGTCTTTCCAGCGTGGCGCTGTCTTTCAATGCGTCGCCGCCGCAAAGCGCGATGGTCCATGTATCATTCTTGCGGGTGAGAAACGCCCGGCCGCCGAGATCTCCTTGGCGCCAGTCGACGACGGCGGCGTCTCCCTCGACGATGACGGCGTCAACAAACAGGTGGGGCTCCGGCTTGTCGAATGTTTCAAAAAGCAGGCGACGGGCCGCCTCGGACCCGTCGTCGGCGCGCGCGCTCAAGCACATCGCGGCGCTGATCGTCACCATCAGAAAGCGTCGCATCGATCCCTCCAACGTCGGCGCGGCTCGGTCATATTGGTATATTACCAACACAGCGAAACGCAAGACCGGCAGAGCCGTTTCCGCGGCGCGTTTTTTTTGATAGGACGCTGGCGCGGCGAATTCTTAAAATGAGCTCGAATGGCGACGGTTGAAAAAGACGTGCGTCAGCGCATTCTCGATGCTGCGCTGAAAATCTTGAGGAAGGAAGGCGTCACCGCGCTGACCCAGACCCACGTCGCCGCCACGGCCGGATTGCGCCAGTCGCATCTGACCTATTATTTTCCGCGCAAGACGGATTTACTCGCCGCGACGCTCGAAGCGTCTCATGCGCAGGCGCATAAGCCGAAACGCAGCTCGACGGGAAACGAGGCGGACCCGGTCGAAGCGGTGCGCGCGCTCATGTTCGATCGCAACAAAATGCGCTTCTTCCTGAGCGTCGTGGCTCAGGCGAGCGACCAGGCGGACATTCGCGCGACGCTCGCCGCGCATGCGGCCGGCGTCGCCGAGCAGCTCGCGCCGCTCTTCGGTCGGACGGCCGACGACCCCGACATCATCGCCTTTGTCGACATGTTGCGCGGCATGGGGTTGCGCCTGTTGCTCGAAACGGACGACAAGCGGCGCGCGAGCGTCGATCTCGACGCGCTCGCCGCGCGTTTTGGCCTCAGCCGCGCGCCTCAGGCGCGGCTTTAAGCCCAGGCGGGAAACCGCTAGAACCGTGGCCGATGCAACGAATCGCAGAAAACACGGGCGACGCGGAAGGTCAGCCCTATGTCCTGTCCGCGGCGCTCTTCGTCGCCTGCGCGCTGGCGCTCGCCTTCCCTTGGCTTTCCGGGCGCGTCACCATCCCGTGGGACGCCAAGGCGCATTTCTATCCGCAATTCGTCTTTCTCGCCCATGCCTTGCACAGCGGCCAATCCCCCTTCTGGACGCCGAATGTCTTTGCCGGCATGCCGCAGATCGCCGATCCGCAATCGCTGATCTTTTCGCCCTTCTTTCTGCTGGCCGCGGCGCTCTTTCCCGAGCCGTCTTTCGTCCTGGCCGATGCGCTCGTCTTCGCGATGCTGGCGATGGGCGGTCTCGCGCTTCTCGCTTATTTTCACGATCGCGGCTGGAGCGCCGCCGGCGGACTGCTCGCCGCGCTCGCTTTCGCATTCGGCGGCTCGGCGGCATGGCGCCTCCAGCATGTCGGGCAGATCATGAGTCTGTCATGGCTGGCGGTCACGCTGTGGCTGCTGGCGCGCGCGCTCGATCGACGCTCGGCGCTCTATGGCGCCGCGGCGGGCGTCGCCGCCGCTTTCCTGGTGCTGGGACGCGATCAGGTCGCTTTCTTAAGCGTCCTGATGCTTTCCGCCTATGCCGCCTATCGCATCGCGACCGATCCATCGCCCAAACTCAGCGCGGTCGCGCCGCTCGCCGCAGGCGCCCTGGTCGGCCTGACGATCATCGCCGTGCCGCTCGCCTTCACGCTGGAACTCGCCGCCCATTCGAATCGTCCCGAGATCGATCTCGACGGCGCGCTCAAAGGCTCGCTGCCGCCCGGTTCCTTCATGACGCTGATCTCCGCCAATATGTTCGGAACGAACGGACCGCTCAAGGATTTCTGGGGTCCGCCGGTCGGCGAGCGCGATCTGTTCCTCGCGCGCAACATGACGAATGTCTATCTGGGCGAATTGACTCTCGTCGCGCTGATCGCGGCGATGGGCCGGCGCTTCTTCTTAAGTAAGGAAATTCGCTTCTTTGCCGCCGCGGCGCTGTTTTTCGCGCTCTATGCGATTGGCCGCTACGCGCCGGCCTTCGCGCTTTTCTATCGGCTGCCGGGCGTCGATCTTTGGCGCCGGCCGGCCGACGCCGCTTTCTTGCTCGGCGCGACCCTTCCGATACTCTCGGGATATGGCTTCACGCTGATCGAGCGGGGCGTCGTCGCGCCGCGCGCCACCTGGCTCATCGGCGCCGTCGCCGCGCTGTTTGCAGCGGCGCTGCTCGTAGCGGCTTCGAAGGGCCATCTGGTTCAGGCGTCCTGGCCGCTCGCGACAAGCGCGATATTCGCCGCGCTCGCCGTCGCGCTCATTCTCGCGACCCGCGACCGGTTGTTGCGCGGCGCCTATCTGCCTGTGGCGGTCGCCGCGCTGATGAGCGCCGATCTCGCGATCGGGATTGGCGCGAATGAATCAACCGCCTTGCCGCCCGAGCAATTCAACGTCTTGAAGATCGACGGAAAGAATCCGGTGATCGCCTATTTGCGCGAGAAGCTTAAGGAAACTTCCGCGCCGGATCGACGCGACCGCGTCGAGCTTGTGGCGATTGACTTCCACTGGCCGAACGCCTCGCTTATTCACGGCTTCGATCACGATCTCGGCTATAATCCGATTCGGCTTCGGATATTCGAAGACGCGACCGGCGCCGGCGACCATCTCGCGCTCCCCGAGCAACGCGAGTTCTCAAAACTCTATCCGTCCTATCGCTCAATTCTGTCGGACATGCTTGGCCTGCGATTCATCGCGACCGGCGTGCCGATCGAAGAAATCGACGAGAATTACAAGCCCGGCGACCTCATCGAACTCACGCGCATCGGCGACGTTCACATTTACGAAAATCCACACGCCATGCCGCGAGTCATGCTCGTGACCTGCGCCATGCATGTGAATTTTGCGCAGATGGCGCAAAGCGGCGAATGGCCAGAAGCCGACTATCGCGAAACGGCGCTGCTCGAGACGCCGCCGATCTGCCATACGCGCAAGGACGCGCCGCCGGCGACGGCGAAAATCCTCGCCTATGAAAACGATCGCGTCGTCGTCGAGGCCGATGCGCCGCCGGGCGGCGGCTGGCTTGTGTTGAACGACGTCTGGCATCCCTGGTGGTTCGCGCGCGTCGACGGCGTCGAAGCGCCGATTCTGCGCGCCAATGTGATGTTTCGCGCCGTCGTTGTTCCGGAAGGACGCCATGAGGTGCGCTTCGAGTTTCAGCCGCTGCGTGGGCTGATCACGGAATTATCGCAACGATAGCTGGATAGAGCGCAGTTCCGCTGCAATTGACGTAAAACTTAACGGAAAATTCGACATGGCTGATAGATGGACACATCGCGCGTGTTTCGATTTTTTTGGTGTGATTCCAAAAAATCTTAGATGGAGCTGGAGTGGCAGAAGTTTGGATGGACGTACGGTCGCCGTGACGTTCTGGAAAGATGAGTTTGAGAATGGTGGGAAGGTTTACCGATCCGATCCATCTCGAAAAAAGGGCAAGTGGGTAGGATCCACTGCACACAAGGAGTTTATCGAAAACTTGATTTGGTCGCGCGACCACTGCAATGGAGAATTGCATATCATTGTTGCGACGGCGAAGGATGTAACAGCCGATCCGCGCGCCATAAAGGAATGCTATCCTCAAAAGCGACTAAAAATGCGACTGGCTTACTTGGACGAGAAGACAGGGGATTTTGTTGCCGAGAGGATCGATAACAATGAAACCTTAGGCGCTTAGAGCCGAAGACCGCCTAACCACACGAAGCATATTCCTCTCATCGCGCCTTACATCCACCCCGCCAACTCGCGCTTCGCCAGAGTCTCGATGAGCGCCAAGCCTTCTTCGCTGTCGTTGAGACAGGGCAGGCGGGCGTATTTCTCGCCGCCATTCTTAAGAAAGAGATCGCGGATTTCGACGCCGAGCTCCTCGATCGTCTCCAGGCAATCGGCGGTGAATCCCGGCGCGACGACCGCGATGCGCCTGACGCCTGCGCCGGCAAGCTCTGCCACGACATCCGACGTATAGGGCCCGATCCATCGCGCGCGTCCGAAACGCGATTGAAAGGCGAGACGCAGCCGTTCTTGACTCATCCCCAGCGTGTCGCGGAGCAGCCGCCAGGTGACTTCGCAGTGATCGCGATAGGGATCGCCGCGATCGATCTGCGCCTGCGGCAGGCCATGAAAGGACGCGACAATAATTTCCGGCTCAAAATCGAGCGTGGCGAGCGCGCCTCTGATGCTGGCCGCGAGCGCGTCGATATAGGTAGGGTCGTCGAAATAGGGCGCGGCGATGCGCAGCGCCGGCTGCTTGCGCATTTCGCGCAGCGCGTCGAAGGCGGCGTCGGCGGCGGAGCCGGTGGTCGACGACGCATATTGCGGATAGAGCGGCAGGAGCGCGATGCGCTCGCAGCCTTTCGCGGTCAGAGCCGCAATCTGAGTCGCGATCGAGGGCGCGCCGTAGCGTAACGCGTAATCGATGATAAGGCGCGGCGAACCGATCCGCGCCTGCAGCTTCTCGGCCTGCAGACGCGTAATCGTCTTCAGCGGACCTTCGTCCGTGTCGCGGTTCCAGATTGATTGATAAAGCTTCGCCGAACGCTGTGGACGCGTATTGAGCACGACGCCATAGAGGATCGGGAGCCACAGCGCGCGCGGCAGATCGGCGACTCTGCGGTCCGACAGAAATTGCGCCAGATAGCGCCGCACGGCGGGAACGTCCGGCGCATCGGGCGTGCCGAGATTGACGACGAGGAGACCGATCGGCGCTTCTCTCGGGGGTGTGGCTGACGTCATGATGGGCCTCGTGGGGACCGGTCGCCCCGACGGCGGCGCGGCGCGGGCCATCTTCTAGCGGCGGCGACAATGCTGGCAACTCGGCCTAATGGCGCAACTGGCGCAATGGCAATTGTTATACGGCACGGAAATCGCTTAGAGCGCATCGGCCGGATATGAGCGGATCGGCCCCTCGCGAAAGGGCGCCATGAAATCCATATCTCGCAGCCGCGCCATGTGCGAGTGGGACGATTTCGCCAGCGCTGCCCCGCAAATTCGCGCGGCGCTCGCCACGCCGGACGGCCCGCCGACGCCCCCCTTCATATTGCTTTCGGAGCCAGGGATCACCGCCAGCGAACAGCGCGCCTGTTCCGAGAGCTGGACCGCGGCTCGCCGTTTGGCGGCGGCGCCGCTGCGCGCGCGCCTCGATATGCGCTTCGATCTCTCTCCCCGCGGCAGGATTTGCCTCGGCTATCTCTCAAACGACTTTCATGACCATGCGACCGCGCATCTTCTGGTCGAGACGCTCGAGGCCCATGATCGATCGCGTTTCGAAATCCGCGCTTACAGCTATTGCGGCTTGGAGGGCGCGATGCGGACGAGGTTGCGCGCCGCCTTTGACGCTTTCATCGACATTTCGGCGCTGACCGACGTTGAGGCGGCGCGCCGCATCCATGCGGACGGCGTCGACATTCTCATCGACCTCAAGGGGTTCACTCGGGGCGCGCGCACCGGCGTGATGATGCTGCGACCGGCACCTGTTCAGGTCAACTATCTTGGGTATCCCGGCACGCTCGGAGCCGGCGTGTGCGATTACATTGTCACCGATCGCTATGTGACGCCGCCGTCCTCGTCGTCGGCCTATTCGGAAGCCTTCGCCTATTTGCCGAACGCCTATCAACCGCACGGGCGGGGCGCGCCGCCGCGCGCCGCGCCGTCGCGGGGCGCCGCCGGCCTGCCGGAGGAAGGCTTCGTCTATTGCTGCTTCAATCAGGCCTATAAGCTCACGCCCTTTATCTTCGATCTCTGGGCGCGGCTGCTCGAGGCGACGCCGGGCGCGGTGCTGTGGCTGTCGGCGGCGATGCTGGCCGAAGGCAATCTGCGCAATGAAATACGCAGTCGCGGCATCGACGCGCGACGGCTTGTGTTCGCGCCGCATTTGCCGCAGGCCGAACATCTGGCGCGCCTGCAACTCGCCGATCTCGCGCTCGATACGGCGCCTTTCGGATCTCATACGACGGCGAGCGACGCGCTCTGGGCCGGGGTGCCGATCGTGACCTGCGCGGGCGACACTTTTCCCTCCCGCGTCGCCGGCAGCCTGCTCCATGCGATCGGGCTGCCGGAGCTGATTGCGCCGGATTTCGGCGCCTATTTCGAGATCGCGCTGGCCATGGCGGACGATCCCTCGCGCTGCGCCGACCTGCGGGCGAAGCTCGCCGCCAATCGTCTGACGACGGCGCTTTTCGACGTCTATGCATATACCCGCGCGCTGGAATCGCTGTTCGAAATTATGTGGAGTCGACGTCTCGCCGGCGCGCCGCCCGCCGTCATCGGCGCGGCTTAAGCCTCGCCGCCGCGCCCGCGCTCGAAGGCGGCGCGTTCCTCGTCGGCCATATGGAACGCGTGCGCTTCTTCTGGAAAGCGCCCGGCGCGCACGTCGCGCGCATAGGAAGCGACTGCCTCGCGAAGCGCCGCGCCGATAGCGCCGTAGCGCCGGTTATGCTTGAATTCGCGCGCGGTGATCCCGGCGAGATCATTGACGACGAGCACCTGTCCGTCGGTCGCCGCGCCGGCGCCGATGCCGATCGTCGGCGCGCCGATCGCTTGCGTGATCCGCGCCGCAAGCTCCTGCGGCACGAGCTCCAGCACCAGAAATTTCTGCCCGGCGGCGTCGAGCGCCAGCGCGTCGTCGTAGAGTTTGGCGGCGGCCTGCGCGGTCCTGCCCTGGCGACGTTTTACGTCGTGATGTTGCGACTCGAGCCCGAGATGACAGCAGACGTCGAAACCCGCCGCCGTCAGCGCGCGAACGAGTTCGGGCGCGGCGCCTTCGAATTTCACGCAATCGGCGCCCGCCTGCTGCAGGATTCGCGAACTTTTGATCGCCTGCTCGATCGTATCGTAGCTCGCATAGGGCAGGTCGCCGATGATGTAGACCTCTGGCGCCCCCCGCCGCACGGCGGCGATGTGATGGGCCATGTCGGCGAGCGTCACTTCGCGCTCATGGGCATAGCCGAGAATATTCACGCCGACGCTGTCGCCGACGAGAATAATGTCGACCCCAGCCTCGACTTCGATGCGCGCGGTCGGCGCGTCATAGGCGGTGACGACGACGATTTTCTCGCCCCGGCGTTTCATGTCGAGGAAGGTGCTGGCGTTCGGCAAAGGGAGGCTCCGGCGCGCCTGTCGTCAGGGCGAGAACTATATCAAACAGACTGTGCGTGCTGGAGATAATGCTCAGCGCGGCGCGCCGTCCTTGCAGGCGTGGGGCACGCCGGGCGCGCGAAGCTCCTGGAAACCGCCGCATTTGTCGCAGGCGGAGAGCAGCGCGGAGAGGCCGGCGAGCAGCGCGAACATTCTGAATTTCCGCGTCATCTCGTCTCTCCTGGCGGCGGCCGGACGGCTGGACCATAGTGGCGCGGCCCTGTGGCGACAAGCCGAACGGCGTCATGCTCTTGCATCCTGCTTAAAGCCCGGTATAAACCGCCCATCGCGATGTTCCCGGCCGGGGGCTGAACGGAAGCGCTTTACGAGCATATTCGGACAAGAATATGCCCAAAAAGCGAGGGCTAATGTCCCGTCTTCCCGTGTCTCCGCCTTCGAACTTTCCTGTTCGAGCCTTTCCGGGGCATGTCCCCAAGAAACGCTCGAAGGGCTTGGCGCCGGAACGGCTCGCGGCAACGGAAAGGCGAAAAATCCATGGCTCTTTACGAGCATGTCTATCTCGCCCGTCAGGACGTTTCTCCCCAGCAGGTGGAGGCTCTGACCGGGCAGTTCAAAACCGTCATCGCGTCGCTCGGCGGCACGGTCGGCAAGACCGAATATTGGGGCGTCAAATCGCTCGCCTATCGGATCAAGAAGAACCGCAAGGCGCATTTCACCCTGATGAACATCGACGCGCCGCCGGCGGCGATCGCCGAGATGGAGCGCCAGCAGAGCATCAATGAAGACATTCTGCGCGTGCTGACGCTGCGCGTCGACGCGCTGGAGGAGGGGCCTTCGGCTCAGCTCCGCAAGCGCGAGGACGACGATCGCGGCGAGCGCCGCGGCCCACGCGGCGACAGAGGCGATCGGGGCGAACGCCGCCCGCGCCGCGAGGAAAGCAAGGTTGAGGGAGGAGAGGAAGAATGAGCTCAGCGCCCCGCCGTCCCTTCTTCCGCCGCCGCAAGTCCTGCCCCTTCTCCGGCACGAACGCGCCGAAGATCGACTATAAGGACACGCGTCTGCTCTCCCGCTACATCAGCGAGCGCGGCAAGATCGTGCCCTCGCGCATCACCGCCGTTTCGGCCAAGAAGCAGCGCGAACTCGCCCAGGCGATCAAGCGCGCCAGATTCTTGGGCCTGCTGCCTTATGTGATCCGCTAAAGAAGATCGCATTAAAAAAAGCCTGCGGCCGCGCTCCGAAAGGGGCGCGGCCTTTTGTTGTGATGGGATAGGCGTTACTTCGCGGCGAACCGTTCGCCTGTCATTCCCGACGCGCTTTGCGCGCGATCGGGAATCCAAAAGCCAACCCGCAGCGCTTCTGAATCGGCTTTGGATTCCCGGTCAGGTCTTCGGCCTGCCGGGAATGACAGCTCGGCGAACTGATCAACCGGAATTGGACTTACAGGCGCTATTTTGCGGCGGGTTTTTGCGCGCCGGCGCCTTGCCTGCTGGTCTGGTCGACAAGATTGACGGTTTCGACCGTCAGCCCGTCGTCAACCGCTTTCAACGCCAAATTCGCTTCGTAATATTTGTGCTCTCCCAGGAGCTGGACCGCCTGATCGACATGTTTCTTCGTCGCTTCGATCGGCATCAGAATGCGCGTGTATTTCAGATCGACTTCGGCAAGGCGCAGCTCTTCGATGGCCGCCTTCTGCTCGCCATTCTTGAGATGCTCGTTCGCCTTGGCGATATGCGCCTGATTTTCACGCGTCGGAACATAGTTGTCGGCGAGCGCGAGCGTCGCATCGATCGGAATGAGGTCGAGCTTCTGGCTCGCCGTAGCGGATTCGGCATCCTTGCCGTTGATCGTCTCGCTTGCCTTTATGGTGAAGGAGGGCGCTTCATTCTCGGCCGTGCGGAGAGAGGCTTCGGCGCTGTCCAAGAGCTGTGAGACAATTTCCGGCTTACCGTTGAAGAGCGCGATTCGCGCCGACCGAATCGCGCGGAGGGCGGAAATGCCGTCCTGCGACAGCTGCATCAGAGCGCGTTCCGCGGCGTCCTTCGGCGCTGCGGCCGAAACAGGGGCGTCCTTCGCCTTATGGCTTGCCGAAGCGGCGGCCCGTTGGGCGCGCGCCGAGGCGGAAGGCGGCGCCGATATCACAAGAAGGAATGCGATGGCGATCAATCCGCTTGAAATGTTGAATCTCATACTGAATCCTCCGCGTAATATCCGCCGGCGCTAAAGCGCGAGTCTCGAAGCGAGACGGCTTTTGCGGCGATAAGCGGATACTCAAAGAATGCTCGCGGGTTCGAGGGCGAGCGCCGTTAGACGAGAGCGGAGCCTATTGAGTTTGAATTTCTGCGGTCTTTCTCATTTGTTTCTGCGCGCGTTTTCGATTGCGGCGACTTGCCGCGGCGCGCGCGTATAAGCTTGATGCGGGCGTCTCATGACGAGCCGCGGCGAACGAATTCAATGATTGCCTTACGCGCGCGTCTGCGCGCCGCATTGCCCCGCGACCGGCTGCGCCGCCGTCGCCTCATAGACCCCGTCGAGCGGCGCCGTCGAAACCGTCGGTTCGGTCATGAATTGCGCCGCCGCAAGCGTCGCGAAACGGCCGCCTCTCGCCACCAATTCGTCGAAGCTCCCGCTCTCGACGATCTCGCCCTGATCGAAGACGAGGATGCGGTCGGCGCTGCGCACAGTGGCGAGGCGATGGGCGATGACGAAGGTGGTGCGCCCGTGCGTCGCCGCCTCCAGCGCCTTCTGGATCAGGCGTTCGGTCGTTGCGTCCAGCGCCGAGGTCGCTTCATCGAACACCATGATCGGCGGGTCCTTCAGCAGCGCTCTCGCGATCGACAGCCGCTGACGTTCGCCGCCCGAAAGCGAGCGGCCGCGTTCGCCGACGCGCGTCGCTCGCCCGTCGCTCTGGCTTGAAACGAATTCCCTCGCCTGCGCCAATTCAAGCGCATGCGCGATGTCCTCCTCCGTCGCGTTGGGATTGCCGATGCGCAGATTGTCCTCGATCGAACGCGCGAACAGCATCGGCTCCTGAAACACGACGCCGATGTTGCGGCGAAGCGAGCTTAAGGTGAATTCGCGAATGTCGACGCCGTCGATTTTCACAACGCCGCTGTCCGGATCGAACACCCGATGCAAGAGCCCGAGCGTTGTCGACTTTCCCGAGCCGGTCGCGCCGACGAGCGCGATCGTCTCGCCGGGCTTCGCCGTAAACGACACGTCGCGCACCGCCTGCCGCCGCCCATCATAAGAAAAGGAAACGTTGTCGAATTCGACCGCGCCGGTCAGACGTTCGGCGTCGCGCGCGTGGGGTCGATCGGCGACGCTCGGCTGCGTGTCGAGCACGGCGAAGAATTCGCCAATCTTCGCCGATTGCATAAAGAGCACATTGACGAAGCCGACCACCTGTTCGAGCCTTGCGATCAGCATGGTCGCAAAGCTCATGAAGGCGACGATCTCGCCGATCGTCGCCAGACCGCGCAAATGCAGCCAGACCCCCAACAGGAAGATTGCAAGAATCGTCAAAGTCGCCGAGGCTCGGCTGGCGACCACGACGAACGCCCACCAGGAAAGCACCGGCAATTGCGCCGCCAGCACGTCGTCGATGATTCGGTTGAGCGCATGCGACTCGCTTTCGATGCGCGTAAAACTCTGCACCACAGGGATATTGCCGAGCGCATCCGAGGCGTGTTCGACGAGCGTGGAGTTATAGCGCTCGACCTGTCCCTGCAGATCCTCGGTGCGGCGCAGGACGAAGCTCGTCGCCAAATAGAAAACCACGACGAGCCCCATCAGCAGCGCGCCGAGTCGCCAATTGACGAAGAGCGTCGCCGGCAGCAGCACGAAGAGTGTGACGAAGGAAGCGCAGTTCTCGCGAAAGAACGACAGCCAAAGCCCCCACATGGCGTTGGCGCCGTCGAGCATCGTCTTCAGCAGACGGCCCGAATGGACATTGGCGTGAAAGCTCAGCGGCAGGCTCAGAACATGGTCGAAATAATCCGACATCACCGCCAGTCGCCGGCGATGCGCGAGACGATCGGCGTTAAGCCCGACGAGTATGGCGCCGCCAATCGAAAACAGACCGAAGGCCGCCCAGGCGGAAACGAGCGGCAGCAGATCGCCCCATGTCAAGGTTTCGCCGGGCGCCTGCGCGCGAGTCATGCGATCGATGATGCGACCGAACAGCATCGGTTCGGCGAAAGCGGCGACGGCGAGCGCGAGATTGGCGGCGACGAGAATTGTCGCGAGCCGCGCCTGAGGCCGCAGCAATCCCAGCACCCGCGCGTAAACCGTCAAGACGGACATGTCACTCGCCTGCGAACAGGAGAAGCTTCTGCACTACGTGAAAGTCGCGACGTCGGCGATCGCGCTCTATTCGTCTTCGCCGAAGCGATTGGCGACGAGCGCCTCCAAGGCATCGAGCGCGGCCTTCGCTTGCGGTCCCGTCGCGGTGACGGTGATGGTCGAGCCCTGGCCGGCGCCAAGCGTCAGAATGCCCATGATCGAACTGCCGCCCACGGTTTCTTCGCCGCGAGACACGGTGATGACCGCGTCGAATTTTTCGCAGCACTGCACGAATTTGGCGGTGGCGCGGGCGTGCAGCCCTTTCTTGTTGACGATCGCGATCTCCCGCGACATCGTCTCTTCGGCCGCAGCCTGATGCAATTTGTCGGTCACGAGATCATTCATTTCGCACTGAGCACTTTGCTGGCGATGTATACATATTTGCGCCCGGCGTCCTGCGCCTGCAGCACCGCCTGTTCCAGAGGTTGCGTATCGCGGACCGAGGCGAGTTTGATCAGCATCGGCAAGTTGACCCCGGCAAGCACTTCGACCTTTCCGCCGTCCATCACCGAGATGGCGAGATTGGAGGGCGTTCCGCCGAACATGTCGGTGAGCAGCACCACGCCTTCGCCGGTGTCGGCCTCGCGGATCGCTTCAATGATATCGGCGCGCCGGCGCTCCATGTCGTCCTCGGGCCCGATCGAGATCGCCGCAATCTGCTTTTGAGGTCCCACGACGTGTTCGAGCGCCGCGCGAAACTCAGTGGCAAGGTGGCCGTGGGTCACCAAGACCATTCCGATCATACGACCCTACCACTCATGAAGACGTCTCATGCGCGCCGACATCAAAAAAACGCATCGGCCACACAGGGCGAACGGCGCACTCGAAGCCATTGCGTCAGCCGTTATCGCACCGCTCAACAGGGGCGACATTTTGTGCAACGCCGCGAAATAGGCAAGCGAAAACAGCACGGCTCCTTCAATTTGTCGCAACGGCCTGAATATAGGAGCCGATTCGCGTCACAGCCCCGACGCGCGCCGCGTTTTCGAACAGACGCGGCAATATGACGCCGCTCAACTCAGTCCTGCATTCGCTCGCGTCCGGAAATCGCTCTGGCGACTCATCGAGTGCGAGCAGATCGACCACCGCCCGCAATACGCAGGCCGGCTCAAAGTCGACGCGCAGCACCCCCAGACCGCGCGCTTCGATCATCCCGCGGATCGAAGGATGGGGCCTTGCGATCAACCGGCCGTGGCGCGCTTCCATCGCTACCCGGTCGTCGCCGACAAGGGCCGCGAAGGCGCCGCGCGCGCGCCAGTCGGCGATGAGCTGCAGGGTCAGCGTGCTCTTGCCGGCGCCTGCCGGTCCGCGGAGCAGCAGGCCAAATTCGCCCAGCACCAGGGCGTTGGCGTGCAGATAGGCGGACCCCTGCGGCGGCGGAGTCATCGCGCCGCCGGCAGCCAAACGACGAAGCGGGCGCCAAGCACGGTATCGCCGCAGCGCGGCCCGTCGGCGCCTTGCGGATGCGCGCGGGTGCGATTGAGCGCGCGGATGCGCCCGCCATGCGCCTCGATGATCTGACGCGAGATCGAAAGCCCCAGTCCTGAATTCTGGCCAAATCCCTGTTCCGGCCGATCCGTGTAGAAACGCTCGAAGATGCGATCGAAGGCGCCGTCGGGAATTCCAGGACCGTCGTCGTCGACGATGATCTCATAGCCCTCGAGCTGCTGGCCGCCGGGTCCGTTGGCGCGTTCCGGCCACAGCCGCACGCGCACGGTCCCGCCGGGCTTCGAAAACGACCTGGCGTTGTCGATCAGATTGTTGAGCACCTGGCCGAGACGCGAGTCATGGCCGAGAACGCGCCAGTTGCTGCGCGAGGAATCTTGCGGAGAAGGACGTATCGTAAGCTCGATCGTGACGCCGTCGCCCCGGTCGATGGCGCGCGCCACTTCTATGACGGTGGACAAGGCCGCCGAAAGGTCGACGACGCCCATGTCGGCCCGCGCCAGCTCGGCGTCGAGTCGCGAGGCGTCGGAAATATCGCTTATCAGGCGGTCGAGCCGGCCAACGTCATGTTTGATGATGGCGAGCAGCCTGTCGCGCGACGCGTCGGTCTTGGCGATCGGCAGGGTCTCGACGGCGCTGCGCAGCGAGGTCAGCGGATTCTTGAGTTCATGCGCGACGTCGGCGGCGAAATGCTCGATCGCGTCGATGCGGTTGTAGAGCGCCTTGGTCATGTCGCAAAGCGCGCCGGAGAGATGGCCGATTTCATCCGGCCGGTCCGAAAAATCCGGAATCTCCTGACGTGACCTTGCGCCGCGCCGCACGCGCTCGGCCGCCTCAGCGAGGCGGCGCATGGGCTCGGTGATGGTGTTGGTGAAGAACAGCGAAATCAACAGCATCACTCCCGCCGAGACCAGAAAGATGCGGATGATGCCCCAGCGTTCGGCGACGATGATCGCGTCGATGTCGCCGCTCATCGTCGAGAGCAGCAGCGCGCCGCGCACCGAGCGAAAGCGCTGGATCGGAACGGCGACGGAAATGATGGATTCGCCTTTGGCGTTGGCGCGCACCACCGAATGGATGCGCCCGCCAAGCGCGCTGCCGACCTCGGGATAGGCTTTGCCATTGCCCATGCCGATGTCTTCGTAAAGCGGCAGTTCCGGTCGATGCGACAGGCGCTGGATAAAGTTAAACGCCCGCTCGACGAAGGACGAGGCGTCGAGCGTGGCGGGCGGCGCGCTCGGCGGCGGCAATTCGAAGCGCAGAATGTTCGAGCGCCCAGAGACCGAGCGCGAGTCGAGCAGCAGAAAGCCGTCGTGGTCGTAGATGCGCGCCCGCAGCCGCGTCGGCGACACGAGACGCCGCAGCAACGGGCCGACGCGCTCGGGATTGAGAGAAAACTCCAGCGGCGAACCGCCTTCGGCGCCGCTCGCGCTTTCGCCGGGGGCGAGCTTTAAGAGTTTTTCCGGGTCGATCGAAATCGCGTCGGTGTCGACCGTCGCCGACGCCGCCACCGCCGCGGCGATGATCGCGCCTTGCGTCTGAAGGCTCTGCACCCGCGCGTCGATCAGACCCTCGCGGAACTGGTTGAGATAGAGAAAGCCCCCGAGCAGCGCGACAAGACCGCCGAGATTGAGAACGACGATGCGGCGGGTCAGCGAGGATGAGAGATGCGTCTGCACGGTGCGCAACGCGCGCGCCAGGCTCCGCGACATCCTGCGTCCCAGCCGCGCCCGCGACGCCGCCGCGCGCGTCGGCGCCGCGGCAACCGCCTCGCAGGGCGTCTCCGCGACTGGTTCGTCGGCGACGTTCACGTCGCCCGCGCCCTCGATGCTTGCGTCCATCTCGCGCACCCTCGGCGAGAACTCAGGCTTCCTTGAATCGATAGCCTACGCCGTATAGCGTTTCGATCATTTCGAAATCATTGTCGACGATCTTGAATTTCTTGCGCAAACGCTTGATGTGGCTGTCGATCGTGCGATCGTCGACATAGACTTGGTCGTCATAGGCCGCGTCCATCAGCGCATTGCGGCTCTTCACAACGCCAGGACGCTGCGCCAGCGATTGCAAAATCAGGAATTCCGTCACCGTCAGCACGACCGGATCGCCGCGCCAGGTGCAGGTGTGGCGCTCGGGGTCCATGACCAGCGCGCCGCGCTCCAGGACCTTGGCCTCGGTTTCCTTCTGGGCGGCGGCCTCTTTGGGATTGGCGCGCCGCAAAATCGCCTTCACCCGCTCGACCAGGAGGCGTTGCGAGAACGGCTTATGAATAAAGTCGTCGGCCCCCATCTTGAGGCCGAAGAGTTCGTCGATCTCCTCGTCCTTCGAGGTGAGAAAGATCACCGGCAGGTCCGACTTCTGCCGCAGTCGGCGCAGAAGCTCCATCCCGTCCATCCGCGGCATCTTAATATCGAAAATCGCGAGATCAGGCGGATTGGCGCGCAGCCCATCGAGCGCCTGTGCGCCGTCGGTATAGGTCTGGACCCGATAACCCTCGCCCTCCAAGGCAATGGAGACGGAGGTGAGAATGTTGCGGTCGTCGTCGACGAGAGCGATGGTCGGCATCTTCAACCTTTGCTATTTACGGCCGCGATTTAAATGTCCGGGCCGGCGCGACAGAACTGCGTCCGCGCAAAAGCGGCCGCCTCCGGCCTGCAAGGGCGCAACGTTGGCGCAACGGTCGACATTTTCTCGACTCGACGGCGTGACTTCCGGAAGGCGCGTTGTCGACGCCGACAAAGTCCGGGGCCAAGGCGGCTGAAATGTGGCCAACGTCCGATTCAAAGGCGCCGCTCCGGCGCCGGTCGTTCTTTATACACGGATCGGTGAAAAAATCACCTCGTCCCTGAGTATGCGCCGTTAAACAGAATGGCGACAATGAGATTTGCCTGTAAAGCGATCGGCGCCGGCGTCGGCCGGAGATTGGAAAGCCTCGAATTCAGGCCGATCTTCCTTATGTTTTTTCAGCCCTGCCGAAATTGAAAAAGACATGAAGGGGCGCGGCTTAAGCCCTTAAGGGAGCGGATCGATGAGCGAAGACTGGGCATATCAGGTTCGGGTCAATCTCGCCGACGAGGCGGCCAAGCTCGCCCGCAAGGACCCGGAGAATCCGGGACTTCAGCCCTTGCGGGATATTCTTGCAAAGCACAACGCCAGGCTGCGTAACCAGCTCGACGCCTTTAGCGACTACGTCGCTGCGGCGGAACGCGAGGGCCAGGCAGATTTTCCGCTCTACAGATGGACCAAGGCGGTGATCGAAGACCCGGCGAAAATCGAAAAGCACAGCAAGGCCTTCTCGATTCATGTCGGCGGCGAGGAAGTTTACGGCAAGGACGTCGCCGACGCGCTGGAGGCGGAGATTGCGCCGCTCGTCGGCGGCCCGCTGGTGACGCGGCTCACCAAGCACGACAGCAATCCCGCCAATAATCCGCAGGCCCCGGCGCAATATCGGTAGGCGCAGCGCCGCGCCCCCTCCGGCTCGCTGCGCTCGCCACCTCCCCCGCTACGCGGGAGAGGGCTGGGGAGGGGGCCTTAAACCGTCGCCAGGAAGCCGGCGATCTCATCCTTCAGGACGAGCCGCTTCTTTTTTAAATCCTCGATGGTCGCGTCATCCGCCGGTTCGACATTGGTCTCCATGCGGTGAATGGCGCGGTTGAGTTCGTGATATTCCTCGGCGATGCGGGCGAAATGGGCGTTGCCGGCCTTCAGCGTGTGAATCGCCTCGGCCTGCTCGGGAAATTCTTCGTGCAGCTCATGCGCGACATGGCTCATGCGTTGGGTTCCTCCCTTGTTTTTTCAGCGTGAACTTACCGGCTTTCGCGGCGCCGTAAAACGGCGCGGGCCCGCCTGCGACGATTTGCGGCGCGCGCGCCCTGCGCCGTCATGCCCGCGAAAGCGGGCGCACAGAGCGACGCCCAAACATGGAGCTTACGGATTTCCTCTCGCGCGGCGCGCGCCGAGTGAAGGGGCGCGGAGGCTTGACCAGAGCGCGGGGTCGGCGCAGCAGCTTTTGAGAATTTCTTCTGGGTACGAGGCTCTCGCATCGCTGTCATTCCCAACAAAATCCGAGCGGCGGCGAGATACGAATTTTCTTCAATCATGACAGATTCTTTGCTTGACGCCCCCGACCTTCGCCATTAGGTTCCGCGCACTTTCGACAGGCCGTAAGTTCACGCCGTCGCGAGCGCCTCGCTCTCGATCCTTCGAACTTAAACGCTGTCGCCTTGCCTGTGACCGCCAAGCGTAATTGGTAATCATCCCATCGCGAGAGCGATGGACAGGAAGGCACGATCCCGGCTTCCGGGATCCTCTGCGTTAGAAGCGCCTTGGCCCTTACGGCCATCGGCGCTTCGCTCGTTTGCGCATGTCTTAAGGATCGCCTTAAGGCCATGCGCGCCGGGACCCGATATCCGCCATTCGCCATCCGCGAAGGACCTATTGAATGCCGACGATCAGTCAGTTGATCCGCAAGCCGCGCCAAGCGCCGACCTATCGCGAGAAGGCCCGCCATCTGCAGTCCTGCCCGCAGAAGCGCGGCGTGTGCACACGCGTCTATACGACGACGCCGAAGAAGCCGAACTCGGCGCTGCGCAAGGTCGCCAAGGTGCGTCTGACCAACGGCTTCGAGGTCATCGGCTACATTCCGGGCGAGGGCCACAATCTTCAGGAGCACTCGGTGGTGATGATCCGCGGCGGCCGCGTCAAGGACCTTCCCGGCGTTCGCTATCACATTCTGCGCGGCGTCCTCGATACGCAGGGCGTCAAGGACCGCAAGCAGCGCCGTTCGAAATACGGCGCGAAGCGTCCGAAATAAGGAGAGACGGCGATGTCGAGACGTCACCGGGCGGAAAAGCGCGAGGTTATCGAGGACGCCAAATTTGGCGACGTCGTTCTCGCGAAATTCATGAACTCGATCATGTACGACGGTAAGAAGTCGGTCGCCGAGCGGATCGTCTATGGCGCGCTCGATCAGGTCGAGTCGAAGGCCAAGAGCGATCCGCTCGCGGTGTTCAAGCAGGCGCTCGAAAATGTCGCGCCGGCGATCGAAGTGCGCTCGCGCCGCGTCGGCGGCGCCACCTATCAGGTGCCGGTCGAGGTGCGCAACGAACGCCGTCAGGCGCTCGCCATCCGCTGGATCATCACTGCGGCGCGCGCCCGCAACGACAAGACCATGGTCGATCGTTTGTCGGCCGAGCTGCTCGACGCTTCCAACAACCGCGGCGCCGCGGTGAAGAAGCGCGAAGACACCCATCGCATGGCGGAGGCCAACCGCGCCTTCTCGCATTACCGCTGGTAAGGCGCAGCACGAGCTTTCACGAGGACAACCGTCATGGCCCGCTCTCATCCGATCGAGGACTACCGTAACTTCGGCATCATGGCCCACATCGATGCGGGCAAGACGACGACGACGGAGCGCATCCTCTATTACTCCGGCAAGAGCCATAAGATCGGCGAGGTGCATGAAGGCGCCGCGACGATGGACTGGATGGAGCAGGAGCAGGAGCGCGGCATCACCATCACTTCCGCCGCGACGACGACCTTCTGGAACGGCAAGCGCCTCAACATCATCGACACGCCCGGCCACGTCGACTTCACGATCGAAGTCGAGCGCTCGCTGCGCGTGCTCGACGGCGCGGTATGCGTTCTCGACGGCAATCAGGGCGTCGAGCCGCAGACCGAGACCGTCTGGCGTCAGGCCGACAAATATAATGTGCCGCGCATCGTCTTCGTCAATAAAATGGACAAGATCGGCGCCGACTTCGATCGCTGCGTCGAGGAAATCAAGACCCGCGTCGGCGGCCGTCCGGTCTGCGCGCAATTGCCGATCGGCGCCGAGAGCAATTTCAAGGGAATCATCGATCTCGTGCGCATGAAGGCCGTCGTCTGGGAAGACGAAGGACTCGGCGCGAAATATCATGATGACGGCATTCCCGCCGATCTTCTCGACAAGGCGAAGGAATATCGCACCGCGCTGGTCGAAGCCGCGGTCGAAATGGACGACGACGCCATGGCCGCCTATCTCGACGGCCAGGAGCCTGACGAAGAGACGCTGCACAGGCTGATCCGCATCGCCGTGCGCAAAATCGCCTTCATTCCGATCTTCTGCGGCTCGGCGTTCAAGAACAAGGGCGTGCAGCCGCTGCTCGACGCCGTCGTGCATTATCTGCCGTCGCCGATCGACCGCGAGGCGATCAGGGGTTCCGACATGGACACCGGCGAGGAGATGGTGCGCAAGCCCTCCGACGCCGAGCCCTTCTCGATGCTCGCCTTCAAGATCATGGACGACCCCTTCGTCGGCACGATCACCTTCGCCC
The DNA here is from genome assembly GCF_050246715.1 of Methylocystis sp. Taxonomy (NCBI): domain Bacteria; kingdom Pseudomonadati; phylum Pseudomonadota; class Alphaproteobacteria; order Hyphomicrobiales; family Methylocystaceae; genus Methylocystis; species Methylocystis sp. Next base: position 1,262 of record NZ_JBFWVN010000031.1, on the reverse strand, counting down.
GCGTCTATTCGGGCAAGATCGAATCGGGCACGACCGTGCTCAATTCGACGAAGGAGAAGAAAGAGCGCATCGGCCGCATGCTGCTGATGCACGCCAATAACCGCGAGGACATCAAGGAGGCTTACGCCGGCGACATCGTCGCGCTTGCCGGCCTCAAGGACACGCGCACCGGCGACACGCTCTGCGACCAGCAGAAGCCGGTGATCCTGGAGCGCATGGAGTTCCCCGATCCGGTCATCGAGATCGCCATCGAGCCGAAGTCGAAAGCCGATCAGGAGAAGCTCGGCATCGCGCTGCAGAAGCTCGCGGCGGAGGACCCCTCCTTCCGAGTCTCGACCGATCAGGAGAGCGGCCAGACCATCCTCAAGGGCATGGGCGAACTCCATCTCGACATCAAGGTCGATATTTTGAAGCGCACCTATAAGGTCGACGCCAATATCGGCGCGCCGCAGGTCGCCTATCGCGAGCGTCTCGGGCGCAAGCAGGAAATCGACTACACGCATAAGAAGCAGACCGGCGGCACCGGCCAGTTCGCGCGGGTCAAGATCATCTTCGAGCCCAATGAAGCTGGTAAGGGCAATGAGTTCGAAAGCCAGATCGTCGGCGGCGCGGTGCCGAAGGAATATATCCCCGGCGTCGACAAGGGCATCGCGTCGGTGACGACATCGGGCGTGCTTGCGGGCTTCCCGGTCGTCGATCTGAAGGCGACGCTGATCGACGGCGCCTTCCACGATGTCGACTCGTCGGTCCTCGCCTTCGAAATCGCCTCGCGCGCGGCGACTCGCGAAGCGCTGCAGAAGGGCGGCTCGGTGCTGCTCGAGCCGATCATGAAGGTCGAGGTCGTGACGCCGGAAGAATATACCGGCTCGGTCATCGGCGATCTGAACTCGCGTCGCGGACAGATTCAGGGCCAGGACATGCGCGCCAACGCCGTGGTGATCAACGCCATGGTGCCGCTCGCCAATATGTTCGGCTACGTCAACCAGCTGCGCTCCTTCACTCAGGGACGCGCCAGCTACACGATGCAATTCGATCACTACGAACAAGTGCCCGAAGCGGAGTCGAAGAAGGTCCAGGCGAAATACGCCTGATCTCGAACGCAACGGGTCGACAGGAACTCTTTAAAGGAGCACGGCGATGGCCAAGGAAAAGTTTTCACGCACGAAGCCGCACTGCAACATCGGGACGATCGGACACGTCGATCACGGCAAGACGTCCTTGACGGCGGCGATCACCAAGGTGCTGGCGGAGACGGGCGGGGC
>NZ_JBFWVN010000030.1:0-38310 GCF_050246715.1 Methylocystis sp. | reverse complement strand
GCCGCGACGATCGGCCAAGACGCGATGCTCCGGCTTCCACATCCGCAACTCCCTTGCGAATCATCCTCTTCGCAAGAGAATCACAACCGACTCTTTCGACTCAACTTCTTTCAGGATCGGCTCTTAGTCAGGCATGAGTTTTGGTATTCCGATTGAGAATTGTGATAGAGCAAAATTCCGCTCAAATAATGACCAGTTCTTAGCAATGAAGCTTGAGACATAAAAATACGACACGATGTTCGGAGTTCCAAAGAAGCGCCTGCTTCCATCATGTTTTGTTCCGCTGTACCTCGTAAATTCAGTTCGTCTCTCGTGGTATTTTTTCTCATCAAGAAGCCGTACGATCCCCTGGAAGGCTCGCTTTGCATCCTTAGAAACGAAGCAAGGAGGTAGGGTTTCTGGGTAGAGACCGGAATTTATTAAGTGAAATCTGGATTTCATGGTTCCGCTTCGAATGTATTCATATCCGGTTTTGTGGAGAACTCAATCCGTCTTCGAAAAATCCGGCATCTTGAATCCGAGCTTGCCCTGGCGCCACAGCGCGAAAGCCACGCCGCCGGCCACGATGACGAAAACGCCGAAGGCGATGTAGAGATAGATTTCCTCCTCGGTGACGAGGCCGACCGAGAATTGGTGCTTGCCGATAAAACTCTTCGCGCCGTCGTCGCTCGTCAGCTTCGCGTAGAGTACGTAATTGCCGGCGTCCTTAAAATTCTGGTCGAAATTCACCATGCCGTTGCGAAATTTCTGCACCGGCAGGCGGCCGACGACATCGGCGTCGGGGTCGGCGGCGCCGTCCGGTCCCTGGCTGCGCAGGATGCGGATGTCCCAATTCATGTCGCGCAGCTCATTGTCGGCGGCGTCGAGCACGATGACGCTCGGACCGACGTCCGGCAGGGCGACGCATTCCCGGTCGATGTTTTTCTTGGGCTGCATGGCGACGAATTTCATCGACTTGCCGCCAAGATCGATCGGACATTCCGGGTCGTAATAGTGCCAGCCGGCGGCGATTGCCGCGCATGGGCTCAGAGCCGCGAGGATCAGCAACGCGGCGCCAAAAGCAATCTTGATCAAGGTCAACCCCGCCTTCACATGCCGGCGTCGAGATAGGCCAGCATCTGATCCATGGCAAGCGCCGGTTCGGCGCAGCGGGCGTCGCCGACGATGCGGGCCGGCACGCCGGCGACGGTCTTATTGGCCGGCACCGGATCGAGCACCACGGAGCCCGCGGCGATCATGGCGCAATGGCCGATTTCGATATTGCCCAGAATTTTCGCGCCGGCGCCGATCAGCACGCCGCGCCGCACCTTCGGGTGGCGGTCGCCGCGCGCCTTGCCGGTGCCGCCGAGCGTGACGCCATGCAGCATCGACACTTCGTCCTCGACGACGCTGGTCGCGCCGATGACGACGCCGGTGGCGTGATCGATGAACACGCTCTTGCCGATCACCGCGGCGGGATGAATGTCGACCTGGAAGGTCTGCGACGACAGGCTCTGCAGAATGAGGGCGAAGTCGCTGCGGCCGTTCTTCCACAGCCAATGCGCCAGACGATAGGTCTGCAGCGCGTGGAAACCTTTGAAATAAAGCGCCGGCTCGATCAGCCGCGTGCAGGCCGGATCGCGCTCCAGCACGGCGAGAATGTCGGCGCGGAACGCCTCGACCATCGCCGGCTCGCGCGCGACGCATTCCTCGAAAGCCTGTCGGATGGCGATATATGGCGCTTCCGGCCGGTCGAGGCGCTGGGCGACGCGATGCGCGACGACGCCGGCGACGCCGTTCTGCGACAGGATCGCCGGATGCAGGAATCCGCCAAGCTCCGGCTCGCGCCGCAATACTTCTTCCGCCTCGACGCGCAGCCGAGCGAAAAACGGATCGCTCTGGGCGAAATCGATGATTTTTGCGCCCTGTTCACGCGTTTCGGCGCCCATCCGCCCCTCCTGGTTCGAGCTTATATAGCGGACCGCTTCGCCAAAGGCACGCGGGCCCCGCTCGCCGCTCTCACGGCCGGGTATCGAGAAACTCCAGCGCCGCCTGCTTGTAGATCCGGTCGCCGACCGCCCGGTTGTGGTCGCGCCCAGGAATGTCGACAATTCGGACATTGGGGAAGAATTCGGCCAGAGGATGCGGGTCGCCGGCGACGTCGTCGCGGGTGCCGACGCAGATCAATACCGGCGCGGCGATTTGGGCGAGCAGCTCGGGCGCAAGGGTCCGGCGCGGGCCCCGCGCGCAGGCGGCGAGCGCCGCGAGATCGCTGCGGGTGGATTCGGCGAAGCCGCGAAAGATTTTCAGCGTCGAATCGTCAATGTCCTCGATGCGCTCCGCCTCCATGGCTTCGGCAAGACCGCGGAGGAGCCCCGTGTCCTCGATCAAATGTTCGCCGACGCCGCCAAGGATGAGGGAGCGCACGCGCTCTGGAGCGGTCAGCGCTAGAACGGTGGCGACGCGTCCGCCGAGCGAATAGCCCATCACGTCGGCGCGCGGGATCGACAGATGATCAAGCAGATGCGCGACATCCCCTGCCATCAGGTCGAGACTATAGAGCGCCGGATCATACAGCTTGGCGGACTGGCCATGACCGCGATTGTCTAACGCGATGACGCGGCGGCCGTCTTCGGTCAGCGTCTTGACCCATTGCGTGAACAGCCAGTTCACCGCATGGGTCGAGGCGAAGCCATGCACGAGTACGATCGGTTCGCCGCGATCTTCGGTTAGGGGCTCGAAATCCACATAGGCTATCTCGACGCCATTCGACTGGAACGTTTGCATTAGAAATCCTACTTAGGGTCCTTTATCTAACTGCTTGCGCCGACGACACAAGGCCGCCGGGCGCCGAAAGTAAATGCGCTATTGCCATTCGCGCCGCCAGCCGGTAAACGAGCGGGCGCGTCGCCGACCTGGATAAACCACGGGGCTGTGGCGGAACAGGCGCCCGTAGCTCAGCTGGATAGAGCACCAGACTACGAATCTGGGGGTCAGAGGTTCGAATCCTTTCGGGCGCGCCACCTTACAAATTTCGTGACTTTGCCGCCCGCTGGCGCGCAATCGCCGTGCCGAGGCGCCGGCAGCCCCACAAACCGCCCGATGATTGAACCGCTTCCGGATCGCCGTGCGGGGCCTAAGGGTCAGCGTACGGGCGGGGGAGCCGGATAGATACAAACGGGCCGAGATTAGCCTGTATCAGCAGTTGATACGCGGCGGCTTGATACATGTATCATTTAATGATACATTCGGCTTGTGATCAGGAGCTTCCGGAACAAGACGACAGAAGCCGTCTTTAACGGCGAAAGTCCGAAGCGCTTTCCGGCCGACTTGGTCAAAGCGGCGCGCCGGAAGCTGCGCTACCTCAACGCCGCAGTCGATCTCGGCGATTTGAGGTCGCCTCCGGGCAACAGGCTTGAATCGCTCGTGGGCAATCGCCGGGGGCAATACTCGATCCGTATCAACGACCAGTTCCGCGTATGCTTTGTTTGGACGGTGGAAGGACCGGCGGAAGTCGAGATCGCGGACTACCACTAAAGGAGGATGTTCCAGTGACGAAGAAACTCAAACCCATGCATCCCGGCGAGGTTTTGCGGGAAGAGTTCCTCGTTCCGCTCGAAATGTCGGCAGGCGCTCTTGCCAAGGTCTGCTGCTTGCCTCGCACGCGAATTGAGCGAATCGCCAACGAGCAAACTGGCGTCACGGCCGATACCGCGCTTCGGCTCGCCAAGGCGCTCGGCACAACGGCGCAACTTTGGCTGAATCTGCAGACCGATTATGATGTTCAAGTCGCGGAGCGCGAACTTGCCAGAACTCTCGACCGCATCGAGACCGTGAACAAGCCGAAGGCGGCCTAACTAAACGGCGGAGCGCAATCTCGCACGGCGTCAAAAATTTTGGGAAGGACGCGCGCGGCGGGACTCTTGCGGCGCGCTACGCCTTCGCCATCGATGCGACACTGCTGCGCGCCCGATTGCATCCCTCCGCAGCCGGCGTTATGAAGACACCTGTCCATCCCTAGCGACTTACGCCGATTGGTGTCGGCGACTGAGCGCGTCAGGAGAGCAACATGGTCGCGGTCACCTTCCCCGACGGGGCGTCCCGTCAGTTTGAGCCCGGCGTTTCGGGCGTCGATATCGCCAAGAGCATTTCCCCCTCTCTCGCCAAGCGCAGCGTCGCGATGACGCTCGACGGCGCGCTCGTCGATCTCGCGAGCCCGGTCGAGCGCGACGCGAGAATCGAATTCGTCACGCGCGACGATCCGCGCGCGCTAGAACTCATTCGCCATGACGCTGCGCATGTGCTCGCGGAAGCGGTGCAGGAACTCTATCCCGGCACGCAGGTGACGATCGGTCCCGTCATCGAGAACGGCTTCTATTACGACTTCTTCCGCGCCGAGCCCTTTACGCTCGAAGATTTACCGCCGATCGAAAAGAAGATGCGCGAGATCGTCGCGCGCGACGCCAAGATCACGCGCGAAGTTTGGAATCGCGACGACGCCAAGCAATGGTTCTTAACGAAGGGCGAGATTTTCAAGGGCGAACTCATCGACGCGATTAAATCCGACGAGCCGCTCTCGATCTATAAGCAGGGCCAGTGGCTCGACCTTTGTCGCGGCCCGCATATGCCGTCGGTCGGCAAGGTCGGCACGGCCTTCAAGCTGATGAAGGTCGCCGGCGCCTATTGGCGCGGCGATCACAATAATCCCATGTTGTCGCGCATCTACGGCACGGCCTGGGCGACGCAGGAGGAGCTCGACGCCTATCTGCATCGGCTGGAGGAAGCCGAACGGCGCGACCATCGGCGGCTCGGGCGCGAGATGGACCTCTTCCATTTCCAGGAGGAAGGGCCGGGCGCGATTTTCTGGCACCCCAAGGGCTGGAAGCTGTTCCAGAACGTCATCTCCTACATGCGCCGGCGCCTGAAGGCCGACTATGAGGAAGTCAACGCGCCGTTGCTTCTCGACAAGACGCTATGGGAGACATCGGGCCATTGGGAATGGTTCCGCGAAAACATGTTCGTCTCGCAGCCCGCGCGCGAGCTGACGGACGAAGACCGGCTTTACGCGATCAAGCCGATGAACTGTCCCGGCCATATCCAGATTTTCAAACATGGCCTGAAGTCGTACCGCGATCTGCCGCTGCGCATGGCCGAGTTCGGAATCGTGCATCGCTATGAGCCGTCCGGCGCGCTGCATGGCCTGTTGCGCGTGCGCGCCTTCACGCAGGACGACGCGCATGTGTTCTGCACCGAAGAGCAGATGGCCGAGGAATGTCTCAAGATCAACGATCTCATTCTTTCGACCTATTCGGATTTCGGCTTTGAGGAAGTCGTCGTGAAACTCTCGACGCGTCCGGAAAAGCGCGTCGGTTCGGATGAAGCCTGGGATCAGGCCGAAGCGATCATGACGCGCGTCTTGAGCGACATCGAAGCGCGCTCGGGCGGACGCATCAAGACGGGGATCAATCCGGGCGAGGGCGCGTTCTACGGTCCCAAGTTCGAATATACGCTGCGCGACGCGATCGGCCGCGAATGGCAATGCGGCACGACTCAGGTCGACTTCAATCTGCCTTCGCGCTTTGGCGCCTATTACATCGGCCCGGACAGCGACAAGAAGATTCCGGTGATGATCCATCGCGCGATCTTCGGTTCGCTCGAACGCTTCACCGGCATTCTGATCGAGCATTACGCCGGACATTTGCCGCTGTGGCTGTCGCCGCTGCAGATCGTCGTCTGCACGATCACGCAGGACGCCGACGACTACGCCTATGAGGTCGCCGCGGCGGCGCGAAAGCTCGGGCTTGCGGTCGAGGTCGACGCGCGCAACGAGAAGATCACCTATAAGGTGCGCGAACATTCGCTGGCGAAGGTTCCAGTGCTTCTCGTCGCCGGCAAGAAAGAGGCGGCGGAACGCACGATCTCGATGCGCCGGCTCGGCTCGCAGGCGCAGACGCAGCTGCCCCTCGACGAGGCATTGAAGCTGCTCGCTGACGAAGCGACGCCGCCGGATATGCGGAGATAGTTTCGCCTGAAGGGCGTAACGCCGGGCGCTCCTTCTCCCTTAGAGAGAAGGTGGCGCGCGAAGCGCAAAGGATGAAGGGAAGGCGCCCGACGGATAGAGCCGGAGCGTCCCTCCACCCGACTCCGCTTTAGGGAGCCATCGTCTCCGCAGGGGACAGGGTGGCGTGCGCCTCGATCGTCAGATCGACAGGCGCAAGAAAGACAAAAGCCCCGTCGCCATGAAGCGCGGGGCTTTTAAAACGCGGAGCGAAGCAGATCAGGCGCTCGCGGCCGCCTGCTTCTTCTCGATTTCGCGCTTGAGCGTGCGGGCGTTCTGCGAAAGGTCCTCGCGCTTCGCCTTGAGCAGGAAGGCGTCGAGCCCGCCGCGATGCTCGACCGAACGCAGCGCCGCCGCCGAAATGCGCAGCCGCACCGATCGCGCCAGCGCTTCCGAGGCGAGCGTGACATTGACGAGATTGGGCAGAAAGCGAGTCTTCGTCTTCCGGTTCGAGTGGCTGACGAGATGGCCAGTCTGCACGCCCTTTCCGGTGAGCTCGCAACGGCGGGACATGGCGGTTCCTTTCGCTTTAAATCTTCCCCGCGCAGGTCAGGCGCGTCAGACGCCAAAGGCCGCCAGCGGGGGTGAAAAAGACAGCGAGGCGCGACGCCGAAACGCCGAGCCTCGATTGCGGGCGCTTATAGAGGCAAAGCGCCGCAGCCGTCAACCAAGTCGCGGGCGTATCGGCTCCTGGCTCGAGCGCGGCGACGCTGCGGCGCACACGCCTCTGGACATCGGCTTCGTTCTGGGTTCTAAGCCTCCCGTCGCACCGGACAGGCCAGGTCGCGCAGCCGCGCGCCGTTCCCTTTGCCGGGAATCATTGAGAAATCGAGGGCCAGGAGACCGTCTCCCGCCGGGCGCGTCGCCTGAAGGCCGCGTAAGAAGCGTAAATCGAGGGAAAGGTTGGGGAAATTCAATGGCCAAAGCGATTTTGCACATGCTCAGCACGTTGAAGCATATGAGCCCCTTCGACGTAAATATGGCCCTCGACGCCGGCTATGACGCGGCGATTCCCTACACCAATGTCACGCTCGACGAAGTCACCGCCCTCGTGCAGGACGCGATGTTTTCGCGTGCGCCGTCGGCGGCGCTGCGCACCGGCATTTTCTTCGCCGGCCGAGACGCGGTGCTCGCGCTCGACATGATGGACGCGGCGAAGAAAGCGCTGCTCAAGCCCTTCGAAGTGTCGCTGTTCGCCGATCCCTATGGCTCCTTCACCACCGCCGGCGCGATGGTCGCCTGCGTCGAGAAAATTCTGCGCGAGAAGAAGCAGCGCGAACTTAAGGGCGCCAAGGTGGTCATTTACGGCGCGACCGGCGTCGTCGGCTATTCCGCTGCGGTCATTTCAGCGCTGGAGGGCGCCGAGGTCACCGTTGTCGGCTACAGCGGCCTCGAGCGCGTCGCGAAGCTCGCCAACGAAATGTGCAAACGTTTCGACATCAAGGTGGCGCCGGCGGACGGCTCCAGTCCCGAACAGGTGCGTGCGCTGCTTTGCCAGCATGAAATCGCGCTTTGCGCGGCGCGCGCCGGAGTCCAGGTGATTTCGAAGGACGATCTCGCCGCCGCCAAGGATCTGTTGATCGCCGCCGACGTCAACGCCGTGCCGCCGCTCGGCGTCGAAGGATGCGGCCTGCACGACAATGGCGCGGTTGTTTCGCCGCATGGCGCGCTCGGCATCGGGGCGCTGGCGATCGGCAATGTCAAATATGGCGCCGAGTCTGGCCTCTTCAAGAAAATGGCGTCGTCGGACGAGCCGCTCTGTCTCGACTTCCGTCACGCTTTCGCGCTGGCGCGCGAACTCGTCTGACGCGCGGGCGCGCCAGGGCCCGCCTTGGCAAACAGCCGCAAAAATGGTTGAGTCCGCGCCGCGGGCGGCAGCTTGCGGGGCTTTCTCATCGCCGCGCGCCCCTCGCGCGGCGCGCATAAGGCGCTTCAGGCGCTAGGTTTTTGGGAGAAAAAATATGGCAGTAATCAACAAGATGCTGGTCGGCGAGTCGCTGGTCGGCGACGGCAACGAAGTGGCGCATATCGACCTGATCATGGGTCCGCGCGGTTCGGCGGCCGAACTCGCCTTCGCCAATGCGCTGGTCAACAACAAGGACGGCTTCACGACGCTGCTCGCGGTGGTCGCGCCGAACCTTCTGTGCAAGCCCAACACGATCCTGTTCAACAAGGTGACGATCAAGGGCGCCAAGCAGGCGGTGCAGATGTTTGGCCCGGCGCAGCATGGCGTCGCCAAGGCGGTTGCGGATTCGGTGGCCGAAGGCGTGATCCCGGTCGACGAAGCCGACGACATCTTCATTTCGGTCGGCGTGTTCATTCACTGGGACGCTTCGGACGACAAGAAGATCCAGGACTTCAACTACACCGCGACGAAGGAAGCGATTGCGCGCGCCGTCAAGGGCGAGCCGAAGGCTTCCGAAGTCGTCGCCAAGCGCAACGAAGCCAAGCACCCCTTCGCGCCGAACTGAGACTGCGCGTAGATTTTCGAGATCGAAGGGGAGCCATGCGGCTCCCCTTTTCTTTTGGGAGAAGCGCGTGGCGGCGGTCATCGGCTGGGATATCGGCGGCGCGCACGTAAAGGCGGCGCGCGCGGACGACGGGCGTTTGATGCAGATCGTTCAGCTCGCCTGCGCTCCGCATGAGAGCGTCGCGAGCCTGGAGCTGGCGCTTCGTGACGCGCGCGGGGCGCTCGGCGACGCCGAGCGCCATCGCGTCACGATGACCGCGGAACTCTCCGACGCTTTTGAAAGCCGGGCGCGCGGGGTCATCGCTGTGGCCGCGATCGCTGCGCGCGAAATCGGCGTCGGCGAGATTGCTTTCTACGCTGGCGAGCGCGGCTTTATTTCGCGTGACGATGTGGGCGCGAATGTCGACGCTGTCGCCTCCGCCAATTGGCGCGTCTCCGCCGAACTCGTCGCGCGTTATTGCGCAGATGCGCTGTTCATCGACATCGGATCGACGACGACGGACATGACGCCGATTTACGCTGGCCGCCTCGCAGCGCTTGGCGCGAGCGACGCTGAGCGACTCGCTTATGGCGAACTCGCCTATGCAGGCTTTTCGCGCGGCGCGCCTCAGGCTTACGCTGCTCGCGCGCCGGTCGCTGGAAGATGGACGCCGCTCGTCAATGAAGCCTTCGCCTCGATGGCCGACCTGCGGCGCGTCCTCGGCGATCTCTCCGAGGGCGAAACCGACGCCGATCTTTCGCCGACGGCGGACGGACGTCCCAAGACCATTGCGGCTTCGCGGGCGCGGCTGGCGCGTCTCGCCGGGCGCGACGCCGCAGACCTCACTGACGAGCAGTTGTGCGCCTTCGCGCACTATCTCGCTCGCGCGCAATTGCGCGCGATCGAAGATCAGATTGCATTGCTCGAATCGCGCGACGCGATAGCGCCCGACGCGCTAATCGTCGGCGCCGGCGTCGGCCGCAAGCTCGCTGCGGGTTTGGCGCACGCGCATGGCCGCGCCTTCATCGATTTCGCCGAGTTGATCGCCGCGCCGCCGGCTTTGGCCGATGCGGCCGCCAATTGCGCACCGGCGTCGGCCCTCGCCTTGCTCGCCGAGCCATAGGCGCGCTTAACGAGAACGCGCGGCCTGCGGCGCAGCGTTCGCCCCGGCGTCGTTCAGATGCTCGTCGATTTTCGCTTTCACCATGTCCCAGGCTTCGCGCTCGGCCTCGCCGGCGGTCTTGTCGATGGCGATCTGCAGATAGGCGAGTTCGCTCTCGATCTTTTCGCGCGGCAGCATGCCGAGACGCGTCGCGAGTATCGCCGCTTCCAGCACCGCCGCGCGCGCCCGATTCATGCCGAGATATGCGCGATGCGATTCGATCCGCCTTACCCTGCAGAAGAAGCGCGGACGCAGCTCATGCTCCTCGACTCGCACGACGGCGAGTTCGGCGTGCGCGAGGGCGGCGGAAAGGCGCGGCGCGGGCCAACCGTCAATATCGGTCAGCGGCCAATTGCGGCGCCCCACGACAAGGCCGGCAAAAATCCGCGAATCGTCGGTGAAGCTCGCGGTCAGTTTCGGATGATGCGTCAGATTATACAGGGTCGACGAGGGACGAAACGGCGCGGCGATCCAGTAACTCTCCTCCTCGATCAATCCGAGCGGCGCAATATGCGGTCGGCCTTCCGGCGACAGCGTCGTGACGACACATTCATGTATCAGAGGCATCTTTCGCAGGTCCTTCGCCCGCTTTGCGCATGGTGTGGCCCATTTCCTTGAAGCGGGTCGCGTCTTCTTCGTTAACGTCCGTCGCGACGCCGAAGTCGAGCGGCTCGTCCTGACGATAGCGCTTGCCAAGTTTGTAAGCGAGCTCCGCCTTCATCAATTCGGCGCCAAGGTAAAAGGCGTGGGCGCCGTCATGTTCGACGGCAAGATGCGGGAAGAGCGCCATAGCGTCGGCCGCGACATGATGGAAGCCTTTCGCATAGATATGGACGCCGTCCCGCGTCGTCTCTATGCGAAAATTAGCGTCGCGCAGTTCGCGCGCAAGCTCGGCGATCTCTTCCGGCGTCGCGGCGTAGGGCTTGCGGTCGTGAATCTGCAGCAGCGCGTCGCTGTAACCTTTCGGCAGGGCGCGGTCGGCGCGCGCCGCATACATCAGCCGCCTTGCCGCGTCGTGCTCCTGAAGCGTGCGCCTTGTATGAGGCGAGACCTGCACCGTGAGCAGATGGCGGATATCGAGTTCGGAACATATGCCGAGCATCGCCGCGGTCACGCCGGCTGAGTCGGCGTCGGTCAGCTCGGTGAGATTGCCCGTGCCCATCATGATCTCGGCATCGGGCTCGCGGGCGCGAAGCTCGACATAGCGGGCGATCGAATAGGCGAAGCCGAAATGAATCGGATCGAGAATCGGATCGAGAATGGCGCTGATTCCGCGATCGCGCGCGCGCCGCGCGGCGCGCTGCAGGGAATCGAGATCGCCATGCGGTCGAGGCGTCAGCACCGGAACGATGGGCGAATTGTCCGGCAGGATCGAAAGCGTTTCCTCATCGAGGCTGAGAAGGTGGTCGACGCCGGCTCTCGCCGCGCGTTCAAGCTCGGCGACATCGGCCGAGTCGACGCTCACCTTCAAACCTTCGGCCTTGAGCGCAGCGATAGTTGCTTCAAGATGAACGAAAGGCGTGTCCGGCAGACAGCCAAGATCGATCACGTCAGCGCCGCCTGCGACGAGTTCGCGCGCTTTGACGAGAATATCCGTCACGCTCATTTTCGACGCGTCGACGATCTCGGCGAATATCTGCATGTCGTAGCGCGAGAGGTCTGGCTTCGCGCCGCCGCGGCCGAGATAGGCGGGAAGATCGGCGATTTCTTCAGGCCCCCGTTCGAAGGCGACGCTAAAATCCTCGGTTAGCGCGGCGAGATCGGCGCGACAGCGGCCGGGCAGGATCACGCGGTCCGCTTGGACCGGCCGCGGCAGGCGACGCTGAATGATTTCCTGGGTCATCAGCGCCGCGACCTTCACGCCGATGTCGTGGATGCGCCAATCTCGCGCGGCTTCGCCGAAGCTCGCGACCATGCGCTCCAATCGCGGCAAAGCGAGGTGGCCGGTCAGGAACAGCAGGCGCTCGCTCATGCGGAGCTTTCGTTTAAGGTTGCGGCTCGACTTCGCGGCGGCGGCGCTCCACCGCCTCCTGCAGCGCCGCAAGGCTTTCGACGACCTGCGTCGCCTCAAAAGATTTGAGCGCGTCGGTGTTCTGCAGATCGATGCGACGCGGATAGACCATCACCATGCCCTTTGGCGCGCGCGTTTCAAGTTCGGGCGCGGTGTCGCAGGCGAAGACGATCGTCGGCACGCGGCATTTGCCGGCCTGCGCAAACACATTCGTGGCGAGATTGTCGGAAATGCCGACGACGCATTTCGCCACCGTGTTCGAGGTCGCGGGCGCCAACACCAGCGTGTGGTAGAAATTGTAGTAGAAATTTCCGACCGGCGCGGCGCTTGCCGTGGTGTCCTTGAAAATGCGCACATTCGCCGGCAGCGCCAGATCGTGCTTATACATGCGCACGACTTCGGCCGCCGCCTTGCTGACGAAGAGATCGACGTGATCGAGCGCGCGGATCATGTCGAGACATTCAGTGAAGAAATGGCCCGATCCGGTGAGCGCCCAACCCCAGCGCGGCGTGACGACTTTCTTTTTTGTCATTAGGCGGACTTCCGCGTTGGAAAAGTTGAGATGGCTGCGCCCGGCGTTACGCCCTCGGCGAGGAGCGCCGCGGCGAGCGGGAGAGACGAGGGGCCCGCGATGAAGAGCGGCGTTTCATCGAGATAATCCGGAAACGCCGGATCGACAACGCCTTTCCGCACAATCTCGCTTAGCGGCGCGCCATCGCCGACATCAACGCTCTTGATCAGAAGCAATGCTCGGGCGACGGTTTTCTTTGCAAGCCAAGCGGCGAGACTGTCGGAGGTCACGTCCCAACCGGGCGCTATGTCATCGGCGTTGGCGACCATCGCGCTCGCGCGCCAAAGGGCGACGCGCCCTCGCGCATGCGCCGATCTAATCGCATCAAGCGAGGCGACGAGTTCGAACGCAGGCTCGCGGCTCGCCAGCGCCAAGGCGTATTGCTCCATCGCCAGAACCGCCATGGCGTGGGCGGTTCTGTCGTCGTAGCGCATGACCGGCTGCGCGGCGCGCACCGCGTCGGCGAAAGGTCCGCCGCCGGAAACGATCGTCAGCGGCCCGGAATAGCCCTTCAGCGCCGTAAGCCAATCGGCGAGCGCCGGCGACGCATGCAGGCTGCCGCCGAGTTTGATGATGAGCGGCGCGCTATTTAACGGCATCGATGCGCATCGGCGCCGGCTGCAGGCGACGCGCCTCCTCATGGGCGCGGGCGCGGCTGATCCTCACGCCGACGGCGCCTGGCGCGACGTCGAGCTTTTCGACCTGCACGGTCACTGATCGCACACGCTCATGCAGCAGCACGCTTTCGGCGAGTCGCTCGGCGATCGTTTCGACAAGCTCGATATGGCCGCCGGCGAGAATCATTTTGATCGCGTCCATGATCACGTCATAGGAAAAGATCGAGCGCATGTCGTCGGAGCCGTTGACGCGCGTCACTTCGGCTTCGACGTTGAAGCGTACGCGCTGCGTATGGCCGTGTTCATGGGCGTAAGCGCCGATCTCGACCGGCGCGACATAATCCTTGAGGAAGACGCAATCCGTGTCATTCGCGCCCGGCGGTTCGATATAGCCGCGGCCGAGGAACGCCCATTCAGCGTGAAACGCGGCATGCGCGTCGCGCGCTGAAGGGATCAGATCGCGGATCAGCGTCGTGGCGCTTGCGTCGATAGCGGCGCGGCGCTCGCCATGAAGACAGAGCGCGCCGCGAAAGCCGAGCACGTCGGCGCCGACGACGAGCAGGCGCGGCACGTCGGGAGGCTCCAATGCGCCGGCGAGTCCGGAGGCGAGGCCGAGATTGTGGCAGCAGGCGACGAATTCGGACAGCGCGCCGACGCTCATATAGTCCAGCAGCCGGCCTTTCGTCTTATGCGCGGTATCGAGCATCGCGCCGTGAAAGCCTGCGCCGGCCAGCGGTTCGAGAATATCGAACTCGGGTCCGAGATCGGCGAAGAGCACGGCGACGAGCCGCGTTCTTTCGGTCAGCGGCGCCAGCGCGTCGATGATCTCGACGGCGTCGGGCGTCGCCGGCAGTGCGAATTTTACATAATCGACGCCCGCGGCGACGACCTCTTCGAAAGCGCGCAGCGCATGCGCGACGTCGTGGGGAAGCTCGACCACGGCGCTGACCGGCCGGCGCCCATCGACGAAGTTGACGATCTCGGCGATTGCATCCAGCGGCAGAGCGCCGAGCGCGCCGCGCGAGGGGGCCTTGCAGTCGATGATGTCGGCGCCGCGCGCAAGGGCGATTTCCGCCTCCTCGCGGGAAAGAACGCTCGCCAGCATCAAGGTCATAAGTTCATGGCTCCGGTTGGGGAAAACAGCCCTGCGGACTTGTCTCTTATAGTCCAGTCGCGCCGCGTCGTCGCGTTGCGCGCATATCGGGGCATATGGCGTAAAGGTAACAACAGCCTATTCCACCAGCGAGCCATTGGCCGCCAGCACCGAGGCGGCGAGATAGAGCGAGCCGGCGATAAGGACGCGCGGCGGCGCATCGAAGCTGCGCGTCGAGAGCAGCGCCAGCGCTTTCTCGACGCCTTCCGCCGCGGCGCCCGGAATGCCTTCCGCCACGGCGAGGCGCGCCACTTCTTCCGGCGGCCAGCTCTTATGTTCGCCCTCGACCGGCACCGCGACGACCTCGCGCGCGAGGCCGACGAAATGTCGTAAGAGCGCGCGAACGTCCTTGGTCGTCTGCGCGCCGCAGATCAGCGCCAGCGGACGCGGCGACTTGTCGTGAAACTCGGCCATCGCCTCGGCCAGCACCCGGCCGCCGTCTTCATTATGGCCGCCGTCGAGCCACACCTCTGCGCCCGGCGGCGCGAGATCGACAATGCGGCCCCTTGTGAGGCGCTGCAGTCGCGCCGGCCATTCGGCGCGCGTCAGCCCGGCCTCGATCGCCGCTGTTGGAATGTCCGGCGCGACGGCGCGCAGCGCCGCGATGGCGCCGGCGGCGTTTTCATGCTGGTGGCGTCCGGCGAGCCGCGGCAGCGGCAGATCGAGCAGACCGCGCTCGTCTTCATAGACGAGGCGGCCATTCTCGTTGGCGATGTTAAAGTCCCGTCCGGCGATGAAAGCCGGCGCGCCGGCGCGCCGCGCCTCGCGCTCCAGCGTCTTGGCGACGAGCTCCGATTGAAAGCCGATGATCGCCGGCGCGCCCTTCTTCAGTATGCCGGCCTTCTCATGCGCGATCTTCTCGACCGTATCGCCGAGAAATTCGAGGTGATCGAGGGAGATCGAGGTGATGATGGCGGCCTTGGGGTGCGCGACGACATTGGTCGCGTCATAGCGCCCGCCGAGACCGGTCTCGAGCAGCAGCCAGTCGGCCGGCGCCTCGGCGAACAGCGAAAAGGCCGCCGCCGTCGTGATCTCGAAAAAGGTGATCGGCTGCCCGGCGTTGGCCTGTTCGCAGCGCTCCAGCGCCGCATTCAGGCGCGCGTCGTCGACGAGCTTGCCGCCGCCTTCCGCGCCAAGACGAATGCGCTCGTTGAAACGCAGCAGGTGAGGGGAGGTATAGACATGCACGCGCTTGCCGGCGGCTTCGAGCATTGCGCGCAGAAAGGCGATCGTCGAACCTTTGCCGTTGGTGCCGGCGACGTGAATGATCGGCGGCAGCCTAAGGTCAGGCCGTCCGAGTGCGGCGAGGAGCCGCTCCGTGCGCCCAAGCGACAGATCGATCTTCTTTGGATGGAGCGTGAGCAGTCGCGACAGGATCGCGTCGTGCTGATCCATTGCGGCCGCGCCCTCGAATCGTCAGGCGGCGGCGCGGCGCGGCGGCGACTTCGTCAGGAGACCGCATAGGCGCGCCAGAGTCTCGCGCATCTCCTGACGCGGCACCACCATGTCGACCATGCCGTGGTCGCGCAAATATTCGGCGCGCTGGAATCCTTCGGGAAGTTTCTCGCGGATCGTCTGCTCGATGACTCGCGCGCCGGCGAAGCCGATGATCGCGCCAGGCTCGGCGATCTGCACGTCGCCGAGCATCGCGTAGGACGCGGTGACGCCGCCCGTCGTCGGATTGGTCAGCACGACGATATAGGGCAGGCGCGCTTCGCGCAGGCGCTGCACGGCGATCGTCGTGCGCGGCATCTGCATGAGCGAGAACATGCCTTCCTGCATGCGCGCGCCGCCCGACGCCGTGAAGATGACGAATGGCGTGCCCTTGGCGAGCGCATATTCGCAACCGGCGACGATCGCCTCGCCCGCCGCCATGCCGAGCGAGCCGCCCAGGAATTCGAAATCCTGAACGGCGACGGTGACGGGCGAGCCTTCGAGATTTCCAAAGGCGAGAATCACCGCGTCGGCCATGCCGGTCTTGACCCGATATTCCTTCAACTTGTCGACATAGCGCTTGATGTCGCGAAACTTGAGCGGATCGAGCGGCGCTTCCGGCGTCGCCAGCAATTCGCATTCGCCGCCGTCGAACAGATTGGCGAGCCTGGTCCCGATCGGACAGCGCATATGATAGCCCGAGCCGGGCACGACATAGAGGTTCGCCTCGATGTCCTTATGGAAGACGAGCTGACCGCTATCGGGACATTTGACCCAGAGATTTTCGGGCGCCTCGCGCTTGATCAGCGCCTTGATCTTCGGCGGGACGACATTCGAATACCAATTCATGACACGAGCCTCGTCAACCAGCTCATCACGCCGCCTTTGGGACGGGCGCTGCGCACGCCTTGTGAAATCGACGCGACCAGCCCGGTCACCGCGCTGACGCTCGAAGGGCCGGCGCGGCCTTCCGCATCGAGCGAAGACTTGAGCGCATCAACCAGCGCCGTTCCGACGACGACGCCATCGGCGTTGCGGGCGATTTCGGCGGCGTTTTCCGCATTCTTGACGCCAAAGCCGACGGCGATCGGCAGCGCCGTATGTCGCTTGATGCGCGCGACCGCCTGGCTTACGCCGGCATAGTCCGCAAGCGCCGCGCCGGTGATGCCGGTCAGCGACACATAGTAGACGAAGCCGCTCGTATTTTCGAGCACCTTGGGAAGCCGCCTGTCGTCAGTCGTGGGCGTGGCGAGGCGAATGAAATTCATGCCGGCGCCGCGAGCCGGAATACAGAGTTCGGCATCTTCCTCGGGCGGCAGGTCGACGACGATGAGGCCATCAACCCCGGCGGCCTGCGCGTCGTGCAGGAAATCGGCGACGCCGTAGACATAGATCGGATTATAGTAGCCCATCAGCACGATGGGGGTGGCGTCGTCGCCGGCGCGGAAGTCGGCCACGAGCTTCAAAGTCTTCTTGAGCGTGGTCCCGGCCTTGAGCGCCCGCAGGCCAGCGGCCTGGATCGCCGGTCCGTCCGCCATCGGATCAGTGAACGGCATGCCGACTTCGATCACATCCGCGCCGGCGCCGGGGAGCCGTTTCAAAATATCGAGCGACGTCGCGAGATCGGGATCGCCCGCCATCACGAAGGTCACCAGGGCGGCGCGCCCGTCCTTCTTGAGGGCGGCGAAACGATCATCGATGCGGGTGGGCATAAGTGACAGGCGTCCTTCGTCACGCGGCGCAATTCTTCACAACGCCTCTTTAACCAGCCGGGGTCGGATTTTCGGCCTTCGCAGAGCATAGAGGCCGCCGTTGCTTAGTGCCTGGGCGCTGTCCCGTCCACTGTTTTTGCGCGCGCTAAATCGTCACCTGCGCGCCGAGTTCGACGACACGGTCGGAGGGGATCGAGAAGAAGTCGGTGGCGTTGGCGGCCTGGCGGGTGAGCGCGATATAGAGCTTGTCCTGCCAGACGGGCATTTCGGAGGAGGGGCTTTCCTTGATCGAGCGCCGGCCAAGGAAGAAACTGGTGGTCATGATGTCATATTTGAAGCCGGCCTTGCGCATGGCGGCGAGCGCCGCCGGAACGCGCGGACTTTCCATGAAGCCATAGTGCAGCTTCGCCAGGTAGAAGTCGTCGGTGAGCTTTTCGATTTCGAAGCGCATTTGCGGCGCGACGCGGGGCCGGTCCTCGGTCCTCACGCAGATCACCAGCACCCGCTCATGCAATACCTTGTTGTGCTTTAGATTATGCATCAGCGCGGCGGGCGCGACGTCAGGATCGCTGGTCAGAAAGACCGCCGTGCCCGGCACGCGCGTCGGCTTCGACTTTTGCAGCATCGCGATAAGCTCCATCATCGGGATGGAGTCGCGATGGGTTTTCTCGGCAAGAAGACGCGTGCCGCGCATCCATGTCCACATGATGATCATGACGCAGCCGCCGAGCGCCAGCGGCACCCAGCCGCCGTCTTTGACCTTCATCAGATTGGCGGTGAGGAAGGCGAATTCGACGACGAGGAAAGAGGCGGCGAAGAGGATCGACACGAACAACGGCCAGCCCCATTTGCGCCAGGCGACGATAAACAGGAGCGATGTCGACAGCACCATCGTGCCGGTGACCGCGATGCCATAGGCTGACGCCAGCGCCGACGAACTCTTGAAGGCGACGACGAGCAGCAGCACGCCGATGAGCAGCAGCCGATTGATGCGGCCGATGTAGATCTGCCCTTCCTGCGAGGCCGACGTATGCGTGACCTCCAGGCGCGGAATGAGGCCGAGCTGAATGGCTTGCCGCGCCAGCGAGAAAGCGCCGGTGATGACCGCCTGCGCGGCGATTGTCGTCGCCAGCGTCGAAAGGATCACGAGCGGCAGCAGCGCCCAGTCCGGCGCAAGCAGGAAGAACGGATTGCCGACCGCCTCAGGGCGCGACAAGACGAGCGCGCCCTGGCCCAGGTAATTGAGCAGCAGCGCCGGCAGCACGAAGCCGAGCCAGGCGGTCCTGATCGGCCCGCGGCCGAAATGACCCATGTCGGCGTAAAGCGCCTCGACGCCGGTAACGGCAAGAAACACCGAACCGAGGACGACGAAACCGAGCCAGCCGTGCGTTAGGAGAAACGTAATGCCTTGGCGCGGATCGAAACTGCGCAGCACCTGCGGCGCTTCGGGAATATGCATCGCGCCCAACACGCCAATGCTGAGAAAAAAGACGATCATGATAGGCCCGAACAAGGCCGCCACGCGCGCCGTGCCGTGACTTTGCGCCCAAAACAGCGTGACAAGGATGAAGATGGTGATCGGCAGAACGAATTCGTTGAAGCGATGCGTGACGAGTTCGAGGCCTTCGATCGCCGACATCACCGAAATCGCCGGGGTGATGATCGCCTCGCCGGCAAAGAGCGCCGCGCCCCCGACGCCGAGCATGAAGGCGACTTTCGTGCGGCGGCCCATAGCGGTCTGCGCCAAAGCCATGAGCGAAAGAATGCCGCCTTCGCCGCGGTTGTCGGCGCGCATGACGAAGATGACGTATTTGATCGTCACCGTAAAAATGAGCGCGAATATCAGGAGAGAGATCGCGCCGAGAACGGACTCTTCGGTCAGTGCGTCATACTCGACCTGATGAGCGAGCGACTCGCGCAGCGCATAGAGCGGGCTCGTGCCGATGTCGCCATAGACGACGCCAATCGAGCCGACGATGAGCCCGGCGAGTCCGCCGCGCGCCTGCTCGGACCCGTGATGAGCGTGAACCTGCGTCCCATCGCCGCCGGAGGCAGGGCCGGCGTCGGATCGCTGCGTCATGGGACGTTTCCTTTGATAAGACCCGCCGCGGCTCTTACCGAAGCTGCGGACGGGCGCTCGCTCAGGCCGCGCGCGAATAGGAGCAAGGGTTCGTCTCCTTCGGCGCGGGCCGTCGATACGGTGCGGCGATATACGCGGTTTCGCGCGCGATGAGAAGTCGCGGCGGCGGCGCAGGCTGGCGGCGTGAGCGGCTAGACGACGCGCGTCCCTTTTTTAGCTAATCTTAACGTCAACTTCTCTGGAGGCCTCATGTCCTCATCTTCGACCAATGCCGGCCGGTTCGCCCAGGCGGCGGGCGCGCCCTCGCCAAGCGCCATTGTCACGGATGCGCAGGAGCTAGAGGCGGGCATGACGACTCTGTCTGGCGGCGCGCCCGCCTATTTCGCCCGTCCGCAGACCGGCGGGGATTTCCCGATCATTCTCGTGGCGCAGGAAATCTTCGGCCTGCACGAGCATATTTGCGACATCGTGCGGCGTTTGGCCAAGCTTGGGTTTGTCGCCATCGCGCCCGACTTCCTCATCCGCTACGGCGACCCGCAGAAGGCGCCGGACATAGAGGCGATTCGCGCCATCGTCGCCAGGGTCCCCGACGCCGAGACGATAGCGATCTTCGATGAGGCGCTCGCTTACGCCGCCGGCAGAGGGGGCGATCCGGCGCGCGCAGCCATCATTGGATTTTGCTGGGGCGGCCGCATCGCTTGGCTTTATGCGGCGCATAATCCGCGCCTTCTTGCCTGCCTTCCCTGGTACGGTCGTCTCGACGGGCAGCATACGCCGGAGCAGCCGCGGTGGCCGATCGACGTCGCCGCCGAGCTGAAAACGCCGACGCTCGGCCTCTATGGCGGCGCCGATCCGAGCATTCCGGCTGAACTCATCGAGGCGATGCGTGAGCGTCTCAAGGAGGCGCAGGCGCCGACCGAGATCGTCGTCTATGAGGGCGCGCCGCACGCGTTCTTCGCCGACTATCGCGAGTCTTATCGAGCAGACGTCGCTAAGGACGCCTGGGCGCGGGCGCTCGCCTTTCTATGCGCGAAAGGCTTGGGGTGACCGCCGCTTAGCGCGGAACGAGCGCGATGATGCGCGCGGGGCCGCCGGAGCCTTTTTCGATCTTCATCGGCAGAGCGATGACGATCGCGCCGGTCGACGGCAGCTGGTCGAGGTTGGTGAGGTTCTCGAGACCGCCGATATTCGCGGCGCCGATAATCCGATGCACCATGAACTCCTGAGACGGTCCATTATCGACGCTCGCCGTGTCGACGCCGATGAAATTCGGATGACGTTCCTTCGCGAGCCAGGCGGCCGCTTCCGGACCAAAAGACGGGAAATGAAGATGGGACGCGTCGCCCGGCGCGTCGTCGCCCAGATAGGCCTTTTTGTCGGGCCAGCGCGAACTCCAGCCGGTGCGCAGCAGCACGATGGCTTTGTCTGGGATACGGCCATGCGCCGCCTCAAAGGCGGAAATGTCTTCGACCGTCAACAGATAGTCCGGATTCGCCTCGGCCTTGGCCGTAACATCGATGACAACCGCCGGACCCACGAAGCGTTCGGCGGGAATATCGGAATTTGTCCAACGGCCTTCGGCGAAATGCATCGGCGCGTCGAGATGCGTGCCGCCATGCTCCGGCGAACAAAAAGCGTTCGCGTAATAGAAGAAACCCGCCTTCGTCGGCCCCTTGTGCAGCACTCTGAGTTCAAAACCGGACGGCGAGGTCGGCCAATAGATGGTTTCGGCGTTAAAGGCATGGCTGAGGTCGATGACCTTGCTCGACGCTAGATCGAGGCTTTGCGCATGCGCCGATTCGAATCGCGCGACGAAGAACAGCAGACAAAGAATCAGGCTAGAACGTAGGCATGGTCTTTTCATATTGGTGATTCTCCAGAAGATGCGACCGCGCGGATGAATTAAAAATCGCTCGCGATTCCGTTAACTTCCCAGTCACCGTAGCGAGCGGGATCAGGTCCGCCGCGACCGCCAAGCTCTTCGGGCGGTTCCGGACGTTGCGCGGCTTCGCGGCGGCGCGCTTCCGCTTCAGCCAAAGCTCGCTGCGCGGCTGGCGACAGCTCTGCGCGCCGCTCCTTCGATCTCGTTGTGACTTCCGCCTTCGACACGGCCTCTTCTCCATGCATTCCTCGCCCGTCGCGACTCCTATTGTGCTATGATTCGTTAGGGGAGAGGCCGTTTGGCGGACAGCGACAGTAGATCATTTTCCACTCGAACCAAATCGGCGCGCGTCTCGGCGCGGCAAGGGTCGCGGCAAGGCTTCGTGCCCGCCGAAGCGGTGCGGGAAGCGGAAGCTGCAAAGGTTCCCGGACTGCCGGCGCGACTCGCCGCCGCCAACATCATCGGCGACATCGTGCAGGGCGGCCACCGCCTCGATGAATGTTTCGCTGCGAACGCCGTTCCTTGCCGACTCTCCGGACTCGAGGCGCGCGACGTGGCGCTCACGCGCTCAATCGTCACGGTCGCGCTGCGACGACTGGGCGTCATCCGTTATGCGCTTGGCGAACTCCTCGATAAAGGGCTGCCGCGTCAGGCTGTGCGCCTCGAATTTTTACTCATCGCCGCCGCCGCGCAAATCCTGTTTCTCGAAGCCGCCGATCATGCGGCCGTCGATCTCGCCGTGCGCGCCGTGCGACTTGAACCGAAAACCGCCGCTTTCAGCGGTCTCGTCAATGGCGTGCTGCGCAATCTCGCGAGACGTCGCGAGGAATTCCTGGACATTGCCGCAAGCGGCGAGCATGACGCGCCGGCATGGCTGATGCTGCGCTGGCGCAAGCATTACGGCGAAGAAACGGCTCGGGCGATCGCGGCTATGCATATGCTCGAGCCGCCACTCGACCTTTCGGTGAAGGACGATCCAGAGGGGTGGGCGCAGCGGCTGGACGGCGTCGCGCTGCCGACAGGCTCGGTGAGGCTGCGCACGCATGTGCCGATCGCCGATCTTCCGGGTTACGATGAAGGCGAATGGTGGGTGCAGGACGCGGCCGCCGCCCTGCCGGTTCGGCTGCTCGCGCCCCGGCACGACGAGCGCCTGCTCGACATGTGCGCCGCGCCGGGCGGTAAGACGGCGCAGATGGCGCTCTCCCGCGCTCACGTCGTCGCGCTCGACCGTTCGGCCGAGCGCTTGAAGCTGCTCGCCGCCAATCTCGCGCGGCTGCAATTGCACGCCGAAGTCGCCGTCGGCGACGCAGCCGCCTATCAGGCACCGCCTTTCGACGCGATTCTGATCGACGCGCCCTGTTCAGCCACCGGAACGATCCGGCGCCATCCCGACGTGCCCTGGACCAAGAAGCCGGGCGATATCGAAACGCTCGCGAGGCTTCAGACAAAGCTGCTCAACCGCGCCGCGCTGCTCACGCGCGCCGGCGGGCGCATCGTCTATTGCACTTGCTCCCTGGAGCCTGAGGAAGGCGAACAGCAGATCGCCGCCTTTTTGCGCCGCAATCCGGATTTCCGCCGCGCGCCGATCGAGCCAGGCGAAGGCGTGCCTGACGAATTCATCAACCGCGACGGCGACCTGCGGACCTTGCCGCATTATTGGCCGAACGAAAATCCGCGCCTTGCCGGCATCGACGGCTTCTTCGCCGCGCGGCTCCTGCGGTCGGCTTAGAGCATTTTCCGCCGAAGCGGATTCCGGTTCGGCGTGGAAAATGCCTCAGTTCAAGAAACTGGAGCGCGTTGATGAATCGATGATTCATCAACGCGTTCTATAGCGTCTCGACGAGGGGCGCGAATTCCTTCACCACTTGCTCATAGACCGTCCGCTTGAACGGCACGATCAAATCCGGCAGCGCCGACAGTTCTTCCCAGCGCCAGTCGTCGAATTCCGGCTTATGCGCCCCGCCGCCCGGCGCGTGAATATCGATTTCGCGTTCATCGCCCGTGAATCGCAGTGCGAACCACCTCTGGGTCTGCCCGACATATTTGCCGCTCCAGCGATTGTTGGAGCCCTGCGGGAGGTCGTAGCAGAGCCAGTCCGGCGCTTCGGCGAGCAACGCCGCGCTCGATACGTTGGTCTCTTCATAGAGTTCGCGCAGCGCCGCTTCATAGGGCGTTTCGCCCTCGTCGATGCCGCCCTGCGGCATCTGCCAGAGATAGGGCGGACGGGTCTGGTCGTGGGCGCCCTTGGCGCGCCGCCGGCCGATGAAGGCGAGACCCTGCGCATTGAGCAACAGGACGCCGACGCAGGGACGATACAATCCGCGTCCGCTCATCGCCGCGTCTCGCGGCTGGCGCAGGCGCCTAGTTGGCGACCCTCAGTCATTGCGTCGGTCATCCGCTCCCCCGGCCATCGGAATACGCCGCAAACTATCTTTCCGATCTTTGGCGTCAATTGTTGGCCGTTAGGCGCCGTGCGTCAGCGCGCCGTCGGCTTCCATCAGTTCGAGCAGCATGCCTTCCCGCAATCCCCGGTCGGCGATGCGGGTCCGCGGCGCCGGGAAAAGCTCGCGAATCGCCTCAAAAATCGCGCAGCCGGCGAGGACGAGATCGGCCCGCTGCGGTCCGATGCAGCCATTGGCGACGCGCTCCTCGAAATCCATGGCGCGCAGCCGCGCGATCGCCCGGCTCGCGTCATCGTCGCTCATCCACAGGCCGTCGACGCGCCAGCGGTCATAGCGTTCAAGCCCGAGATGAACGCCGGCCAGGGTGGTGACGGTGCCCGACGTGCCGAGAAGATGGAAGCGCGGACAGCGTCGCTCATTGGCCATTCGATGCGCGAAGGGCGCGAGACTCTCGCGCGCCTGCTGCGCCATCGCCGCGAATGTCTCGGCCGAGACGCTGCGGCCGCCGAAATGCTCGGCGAGGGTGACCACGCCGATTTCGAGCGACGTCCAGGCGCGAAGGGCGTAGGCGCCGTTTCCGCTGCGCCGTTCGCGAGTGAGCCAAACGAGTTCGGTGGAGCCGCCGCCGATGTCGAACAGCAACACGCTTTCGGCGGATGGATCAGCGAGCGCGCCGCAGCCGCGGGCGGCGAAGCGCGCCTCGGTTTCGCGGTCGATGATGTCGAGGCGCAGCCCGGTGCGCTCGTGCACGCGCTCGATAAATTCGTCGCCATTGGCCGCGCCGCGGCAGGCCTGGGTGGCGACCAGCCGCGCGCGGGTGACGCCGCGCGCTTCCATCTTTTCGCGGCAGATGTCGAGCGCGGCGATGGTGCGCTCGATCGCCGCCTCGCTGATCCGGCCCGCCTTGCCGAGTCCCTCTCCGAGCCGCACGATGCGCGAAAAGGCGTCGATGATGCGCAGACTGTCGTTGTTGCGCCGGCGCGGCCGGCGCTCCGGGCGGGCGATCAGGAGCCGGCAGTTGTTCGTGCCAAGGTCAAGCGCGGCATAGGTTTGGCGCGCGCCGAACGCTTCGGGCGTAACGGCGCCGCCGATTTGGAGCTCGTGCGCAGCCTGCGCCGACGCCGTTGAGGGTGGGCCAGCTTCCCTCACTCGATCCATTCCGTGATGCCGCTCCGTCTCGTTTCGCTCCGCGCCGGATCGCCGAAAGCGAAGCGACGACGGTCGAAACGCCACGAAGCGGGCGTAAATTCCCTACATGCCGGATCGTCGCGCCGCCCGCAAGGGCGCCGCAGGGCGGAGCGGCGCGCAGCGCCAGCCGCCGCATGGCCTGCGGCTGTTGACACTGTCGGCGGCGCTCTCTAGAGCAGGTTCCGAAAAAGTTGACAGACTTTTTCGATCAGA
Organism: Methylocystis sp.; assembly: GCF_050246715.1. NCBI lineage: Bacteria > Pseudomonadati > Pseudomonadota > Alphaproteobacteria > Hyphomicrobiales > Methylocystaceae > Methylocystis > Methylocystis sp. The sequence goes on along the minus strand of NZ_JBFWVN010000030.1, from coordinate 13,398 downwards.
ACCTGCTCCAGCGTTTTGATTTTGAGCGATTCCTTATCGATCACATGATTCCATGTGATCGGGAAGCGCTCTAAGTCACCAGCGGTTCGCGCGAGCGCTACGCCGCGCTATTGGGGGATAGTTCAACGGTAGAACAGCGGACTCTGACTCCGTTAATCTTGGTTCGAATCCAGGTCCCCCAGCCAATAAAATCAAATAGTTATGAATGTGCGATTCGTGTTAGCCACCGATTAGCCACTATGTTAGGTGCGCTTATAGCCTCTGCGCGTCGAACATTTGTGAGGCTAAGAAACGTGGCTCTCGGATGGCGCGCAGGTGCCTTCTTAGCCAGACGAGAGCGCTCGCGGGAGCGCATCAGGAACGCGCGGAGGGCTTCGCGCAGCTTTAAGGACGGTGACTCGTTGGCTTCTGCGACACCTCGACACGAACGAGGCGCCTAGGTAGCCTCACGCCGCATGTTGGTCTTTCTGATCGTCCTTTTTGCCGTGCTTTTCATCGTCTTCGGCGTGCTGGGATATGGCGCGCTTCAGGACGGGTTGCGGCTTCTGTATTCGGGCATTTCGGTCATCTGCTTCATCTGGGTTTTGATCCTGGGGCTTCGCCTCGCGATGCAGGGCGATGCGCCGGTGCCGTCGCCACCGGCGGCAATCGACACGCCAAAGATTGCGACGACGGAACCGATAAAAGCTGAGCCTGTCCCGCCGAAGCCCCCGATGGTCGCCGTTCCCGCCACGCTGCCGAAGCTGGCGGAAAAGGGAACGTCCTTCCATTTGGAGCCGAGGCAGAGCAGCCCGATCTTCCGAGTGCCGAGCGGGAAAAAGGCGCATGTTTCGGTTTTCGGCGGCGCTCTCACTGTCTATTCAGGGGGAGTCGTTAAGCTCACATGCGATCGCCGCGGCTTCACGATTGCCGGAGCAGGCGACGGCAATCAGTTCGTCGCGTGCGATACGGCGGTGGATGTGGTGATCGATGATGTCGCTGATTAGGATCGCCATCGCCGTTCGCGATCAAACGGCGATGGCGGCCGCGCGTCAAACCTGCGCGTTCTCTTCGTCGTTCGTCGTATAGCGCGACAGGGCCTCGAACGGCGAAGAGGGGAGCGGGCTCGGAGTCTGCGGATTGGATCGCCCGGCAGATTTTTGCGGGCACGTGCGTGCGGTATGTTCTGTGCTTCCGCATATCGAGCACTTCTGCTTCTTCGGCGATCCCCCCGCGAAAAGCTCCGCAAGCTGCTGGTCGATCTCCTCGCGCTTTCGAATGAGTTCTTTCGCTGCGGAGATGCGGCTTTCGATGCTCATGCTTTTCTCCTGTTGTCGTTTGCATGATTGTCATTGACGTGGCGCAGGCGCTGACGCGCCATAGCGACGTACTCCTCGTCCTGTTCAACGCCGATGAAGTTGCGGCCGAGCAGCTTCGCGGCGACGGCTGTAGTGCCCGAGCCCAAGAAAGGGTCGATGACGGTGTCGCCGGGCTTGCTGAACGAAGCGATGCACCACTTCATCACTTCGAGCGCCTTCTGCGTCGGATGCCCGACGCGCGGTTCTTTGCTGTCACGGACGAATCCGCGCCAGCGGCTGTTGAACACCTGCGCATTCTTGTCGAAAGAGGTCCAGGCGATCTCGCAATCGGCGAACGTGTGGCAGGGCAGCCCGTCGTTCTTCCACCAGACGAGCCAGCACCGAGAAGCCGGGAGCATGTTCGCAAAGTAGTTGCCACCCCAAATGATCTGCGCTTTGCTGACGCGGCGCATTTCGTCGAAGTAGGCCTTTGGGGGCGCGCTGGTGTCCCAACGCTTGGGCGTGAAGGGGCGGCCGGTGCCGATCTGCCCTCGTTTTGAAATGCCGATGCCGTACGGCGGATCGGTGCAAAGCAGGTCGATGCTTTTGTCTGGCAACCGTACCAGGGTGTCGAGACAGTTCCCAAGAATGATTCGATTCATTGATGTCCTCCGTTTCGAGAGGACATCCATTGATACCGAATTTTTGCGGCTGTCACCGTTCGCTATATTTCATCGGGCGTGAATATGTGGCTTATGAGAACGAGTGCGGAGTTGAAAAAAGTTTTCGCAACGCCCAGGAGAGTATTCTCCGGCCGCGACAATGTGGTGATGACGGGGCGGCCCGGAGCGGGGAATCTGATTGAGGGCGCGGCCAGTTAATCGAGTCTTTTGACGAGGCATTTAGTGACCCGCTCATACGACGCCTGTGATTTTGGATTTTTCGCTCATGGAGCGGTGACAGGACTGCTTGCTTCGCGACAGACGGCTTGATAGGCGGAGGGGGGCGTAACCTCTCTAGCCCGCATAGAGAGTCTTATGGGTGTCAGCACGATCATACCCGGCGTCTTATGTGTCGCCTCTGCATTGCCCGATCCACCGTTCGAATTCATGGACGGCGACGAGCCGCGCGGGTTCGATGTTGAACTCATGCAGGCCGTCGCTGCCGAGCTTGGGCTCGCATGGCGGCTCATTCCTTATGCCGACGCGGACTTCAATGGCATCTTCGGCGGCTTTGCGAGCGGCAAGTGGGATTGCGTCGCATCGGGTGCGACGATCACTCCCGAGCGTCTGCGGCTGGCTTCCTTTTGCACGCCTTACATCCGTTCCGGTCAAAGTCTGGTTTGCAACATCATGGCGACGCCGCAGGTCAGGTCGATAGACGATCTGCGTGGCATGATCCTTGGAGTGCAGCGCGGCAACACCTCTGAACCAGTGGCCCGCCGGCTAAGAAATGAAGGTCGGATCGCCGATGTGCGTACCTATGCCTATCGCGACATCGGCGTCATGTTGGACGATTTAGCCGCTGGAAAGATCGGCGGGGTAATGAAGCTCGCTCCCGTGATGCGCTGGATGACCAGGAGTCGTCCCCAACTACGCGTCGTGCAGGAAGAGATCACTGATGAGCGACTTGGCGTCGCCGTCCGCTTGGGCAATGATTCCTTGCGCGTGGCGATAAGTGATGCCCAAGCGCGATTGCAGGATAGCGGCGCGCTTCCGCAACTGGTGAAGAAATGGCTCCAAGCGTAATCCGTTGTATCCACCTGTTCACAGGAACGGACGGTCTCTCTCATGTAGAACAGATCGACCTTCCACTGGGAGTCATACATCCCGTGAAGATTGCGCGCTTCGAGGAGACCGCGGCTGGCTCTTCGCTCGACTGGCATACCGCGCCATGTGAACAATTCGTCATTACGCTCTCCGGTACGCTGGAGTTCACCACGCGCGACGGCGAAACGTTTGTGTTGCGACCGGGGGAGATTCTGCTCGCGTCCGACACGACCGGGTCGGGGCACCGCTGGCGTCTCATTGACGATAAACCGTGGCGACGACTTTATGTCGAGCTTGCCACTCCTTTTGCTTTGCCATGAAATAGCCTGGAAACCAGTGGCGGGCGATAAGCTAAGGGCTGCGCAGAGCGAAAGTAAATGTCACTGATAGAACGACAAAGATTGTTATGCTCGCCCGGTCGTTACCCTTAGGAAGTGGGCGCTTCGCCACTCGCATTCTTCGTCGCAGTCTCGGTTGTGCCGCCCTCGCCAGCCCATTCAAGCAGCCTCAATCAAGCGCGGGTCGTCATCGCTGACGCCGGATTTGTTGACGCGGGTCGAAACAATCCATTCTTTTAACGCATCCTCGGGCGGCGGGCGCAGCAGGGAAGCAAGGTTGTCGCCGCGCATCCATGCCGTTGCGTCGAGCCAGTCGACGATGATCGGCTGGCGGTCGTGATAGGCGCTCATCCATTCATTGGCAGGTCCAACGATGATCGTCGCCGAGAGAACGTCTTGACTCTCCGGGTCGCGCCAATTGTCCCACAGTCCGGCAAGGGCGAGCGGGCGTCCATCTGCAGCAGTGAAGTAGTGGGGGGTACGCGCCGATTTTGGCCCCGTCCATTCATAGAAGCCACTGGCGGGAATGATGCAGCGGCGCGACTTGAAGGCGCCGCGCCACATAGGGCCGTCTGCGACGCGCTCCGCGCGCGCATTGAATGTCGAGGGCACTTCTTTGAGCGATTTCTTCCACCAGTAGGGCACAAGACCCCAGCGCATAGGAACAAGTTCGCTGCTATTGCCGGCAACGCGGATGACTTCGATCATCGTCGTCGGCGAGATGTTGTATCGCGGCGCGAGATTGCGCGGCTGGCCGATAAGGTCGGCAAGCCGTTGGAGTTCTTCCCAACTAAGGTGCTGCGTAAAGCGTCCGCACATGACGCGCCCCTGTTCCGCCGGATTGTGTTGTAGACAAATCGCAAGGCTTTAGGAATGCCGAGGCCATTTCCATTTGTGAAGTCGCCGCATATGTCGGCCCCCTGCCGCAGGATAGGACATTGATGCCCTGAAAGCAGCGGCAACAGTAGCGACCAACAATCATCCTCTTCGTCATCTCATTGCACTGTTGGTCTCGCTGTTGGGTTCTGATGACAAGGAAGCAAAGAGCCTCGCGTGAACGCGAGGCTTCGTTGTCAGAACAACGTCGGCTCTTCGAATCTGCCGCGAGCCGTCTTCTGAGTCGGCGGCCGGCAGTCTTCCTTGAGAGGGAAGAGCGTCTGCTGCTCGTTCTTCGCAGCTTTGCGCTGTTCCTTGCGCAGCCGCAAAAGCTCTGCCCAAAGGAACCGCTTGCCGTCTACGACGAGATAGCGCGGGCCGCTCATGGCTAATACTCTTCTGCGAGCATGAGCGTCAGAACACGCGTCGTCTTCGTCGGATCGGCGGGGTCTTCCGACCCGTATTCCATCTTCTGGTCGTAATAGTCGATTTTCCAGAAGAAACGCTCTCCGGCGAGATCGAACGCGCCAAAGTCGTGCTCGCCATGCGGGTCGTTTTCTTGGTCGAAAGCATCGAAGGTCGCGACCTTGCGGATCGCCATCGCTCGCACGTCGCTCGGTAGGGAAGCGACGCCGGCTGTCAGAACAGGCAAGCCCTTCGAGCGCTCGAATGTTTTGCGGAACGCATCGTTCAATTCGCGGATGCGGTCGCGCGTTGCGCTGTCAATGTGCGGCATAAGGTGTTCCTCCTCTCAATCGACGCGCCGTGTTGGTGCGCCGAAGAGAGGGGAGGAGCCTGTAGAAATGATACACCCGCCGGCCACAAGCGCCGGCGGCAATCTGCGAGGAAAATTGCGAATCACCAATGAAATCGTTAGCAATCATGCATGTGTGCGTCGGATTATAATTGGTCCATTACCCTCCAAAGGACAAACCATGGCTAAGGCAACAATTCGAAAGAGTCCGGCAAGAAATACGAGCGCAGCAGCGCCCGCCGCCGTTCTACCGATCAAGGACACTTATACGAAGTCGGCGCTCATCAACCTTATTGCCGAAGAGAACGACATTGCTCGCAAGACCGCCGCGGGCGTCTACGCGACGCTGGAGAATGTCTTTCTCGGGTCTGTACACCCGCGGGGTATCGGCGAGTTCACTTTGCCGGGTCTTCTGAAGGTGACGCTGCGCAACGTGCCGGCGCGCGAGGCGGGGACGCTGGTTCGCAACCCGTCGACGGGCGAGATGGTGCCGGCCGCCGCGAAGCCCGCGAGCGTGCGCGTCAAGATTCGGCCGCTGTCGAAATTGAAGGCCGCCGCGATAAAGTAAAGCATCGTCGGTCGGCCCCCGCCTTGCTGTCAGCCATGAGAACGCCCTGCGTCAAGAGACGCGGGGCTTCTTGTCATTCGATATCGTCGACCATTTGCTTCGCCTGTTTTGCCTCGGAATGCTCATACTGTCACCGCTGCGATTAAAACAGCCTGCCGGCGCGGAGCGATGATGACGGTGCACGTAATGCTGCAACCGCGAAGGCGAAGGCCGAAGTATGAGCGGCTGAAATCTTGGAGATTGCTGACACGCATTGGTGCGATTCACTGTTTGAACGTGCTTCCCGGCAGTGTTAGCCTGAATAGAGAAGCATCAAGGGATGAACGCCATGAGCTTCTTGGACGGTGGGCCGAAGCGACCAAAGTTCGAAGGCGAACGACACGACTACCGACCCAAAAGGCCGCGCTTCACGCCGGCGCTCATACTGATCGGCATGCTGCTCTTCGCGATCCTTGTTCGAATTTTGCAGCTCCAGGGCTACTTCTGATCTTCGACTTATTGCGCCTTTACCGTGATGGGAAGTAGGCGCATGAGCTGGTGGTAAAAATCAGACGCAAGAGTCCGCAAAGTCATTAGTCAAATCAACGCCTTGCGCGCATCGAGCCGGTTTCAAACGTCTTATTCTCACCACTAGTGCGCGCTTCACTGCGCTGGGAGGACTGTCATGAATGGGTCGGCGTCCGGCGACTTGATGCGCCAGTGGTATTCGCCGAAACGATCGAGGGTAGCGGCGTTGTTCTCCGCATTGTGATTGAGGACAGTAACGCCGCGCTCAAGCGTCACGATGAGCCGGCCATCAATCTCTGCTTCCGTGCCGATAAGTTGACAGGGTGCGCTTGCATCTGGGCGGGAGCCGGCGATCATGATGGCGCCGTTTGGTTGCGGGCGTATGCTGAACACCGGCATCTCGCGTGAGGGAAAGTATGAGGACTCGCCATTGGCCCGAGAACGCTGCGAGACCACCGCATAACGCCCTCGGCCGAGATAGTCGGCCTCTGTGAAGCCTTCCTGGCGCAATTGTGCAGTAGCGTCTTTGAGGCGCCCGTCTAGGTGCGGTTCCAGGAAGCCGGCGCGGCTGGCCTGTATCAGCGCGGGCACGAAGATCAGTGTCCCCTGATAGGAATAGCTATAGCTGCCGTTGGCGCGGATCGAGACATTCGCATCGAATTGCTCTGGCGCAAGCGTTCGAAAGAAGTTGCGCATCTCGCACCCTTGATCACCATTACTATGTAGGTCAGTGACCTCGGGAGACAGCGACAGGCTCGGCATCTTGCGATGCGGAAGGAAGAGTCCCAAGATCGGAGGCATCGAGAATAAATGGCCAGGGAACCTCGACTGAGGCTTATTCCCGGATGCCATCGCGGGGGCAAGGATGTCTAAGAATTCTAATGGGGCCGAAAGCGTGCATGCAGGCGCAGATGGAAGCGCGCCGCAAGCGTGGGTGTGGAGCCAATACAAAGATGTTTTGCCGGGCGTCGAAAACCGCGGCGCTGCCGTAGCGAGGGAGTCTGCTCCGCCCACAGTGAGCCGGAGTCAATCCAAAGTAGAGCTCCCGCAAACGGTCAGCGGCGGCCCATCAGCGCCGGAGACGGAAGCGCTGATTGACGTGGACAGAGCGCGGCATCCGCTTGCTGTTGCAACCGGGCTTGCAGCGGCAGTTGTGATCCTCGTCGCACTGGCTTGGCTCTTTTCGCGGTAGTGACGCTTTCGTAGCTCGCGGCAATCTTCATCGCCGCCTCGGTGTCAAAGACCGGATCATTGGGCTGCTCCTCGCTATCAGCGAACCGGAATCGGCGCGCTGAAGCGCGAGGGGCAGCGGATTTTGCGGGTATGACACGGGTGGCAGTGTTTGCCCGCTCTCGCGGCCCGCGTCACAAAGGAATTGTACCAACAGCCGGCGTGCAGGCCGCGCTCGCGCCCGGTGCGTCGGAAGCGCTAGCGCGCGCGACGAAGCGCGGAGCGCGGGAAAAACTCATTGTAGACGTGCTCGTCGAACCACGCGCATTTGATGTCGAAGAGGGAAAGGTCAGGAATGCGCACGGTGAGCGCGAGCGCATACATAACGAGCTGGGCGAGCGGTTTGTCGGTGCGCGCGCCGGGCTTGTAGTCGAGGATGTGCACGGCGCCGTTGCGCACCTGGAGGAAATCGAGGTGCCCGGTGAACGAGCGCGGGAAATGCGTCGTGGCGTCGAGCGGAGTGACTTTCGGGATAAGCTCGATGCCGCGTTGCCGTTCGAGCGCGTCAATCTCGGGCTCGGTGAGCCAGACGGGTATCTCGATCGCCACGGTGGAGCTGTCGGCCGTGAGCATGAAGCGCTGCAACTTGGGATGGCGCTGATAGTTACTGCCGACGGACGGGATGATGAGCGCAGCGGCCGCCGTCGCCGCGTTCTGTTTCTCGATGACGATGAGTTTTTCTTGATCGATGAAATCGGCCGCGAGCTGGGAGCCGCGCGCGGCCGCGTCGTCGGTGAAGAGGCCGTGCGGGCAAGTCTTGGGGACGGATTCGAGGAATGCGGCCACGGGCGCGGCGAGGCGACTTACGTCTTCGTGCGGATGGGGCGTTGTGCGCCGCTCTCTGGCGGCTGTGCCGCCCGAGGCCGCGTGCTTTGCCATGCTCGCGCCGGCGCCTGCCGTCTTGCGCGCGGCGGGCGGGCGCGACAGGAGGGCGAGCTTGGCGCGGTGGTAGGCAAACTCGTACACCTGGCGGTGGTAGAGCTTGATGGCGCGTATCGACGCCTGCGGCGTGAGGCGTGGCTTGAGCGAGCGCGCGGCCGCGCGCAGGCGGCGATAGGTCGTGAGTTCGGGATGCTCGTCGAGCCATCGCTGTAGCGTGAGGCGCGAGGGGCGCAGGGAGTAGCGACTGCCGAGCAGCGCTATCGTCTCTTCGGCCGTGTAGCCGAGGCAGAAGAGCATGATGCCGTCGAGGATGACTTTGAGCGGGTAGGTCTTGTGGCGAAGGCCGCCGGGGTCGGGCGCGTAGGTGCGCAGACACTTCGGGGTGTGACACTGCCAGAGCTGCGCCGTCTCGTACTTCTTCTTGCGGGTGCCTGCGCGCAACGGGCGGGGCGCGCCGCAGAAGGGGCAGTGCGTTTGTTGCTTGACGGTGTGTGCGGGCTTGCGGGCGCGCGACGGCATACGCAGTGTGGTCTGTCGAGCATAGCACGGATTTGATACTCGCGCTGTTGTCGGGGCCGTGGCCGGGGGCCTGCGGTGATGTATCAGATGCGTCGGTTGGCGATGTATCAGATTCGAGGGGTGACGACCCCACGACGTTGATGCCCTGGGAGGCGCCGCTGGCGCTCAACAGGGCGGCGAGTTGGTCGGCGGTGATGCACACGGCGGAGCCGTCGGTTTTCTCGGCGCAGAGGCGGTTGGTGATGGTGGCGTCGTCGGCCGTGAGATCGGCGGTGATGAAGCGCTCGGCGAAGCCCGAAATCGACGCGACTGCAGTGTCGAGCTTCGCGGAAAGCTCCTTGATACCGAGGATGGCGGCGCAGGGGTTTTGGCTCTGCTTGGCCGTGTTCGGGGGTTTGGTGCGGAGCTGCGCTTGCTGCTGCGGGTGCGCTGGGATTGGTTAGGTGACGCGCAACGCGCGATAGATTATGCGCGTGTGTTTTGAGACGATATGTCGGCCCTATAATACATAAAAACAGGGGAGTATGGGCATGCATCAAAAACGGTGGTTGTTGACAGTCACTTAGAGCGCCGGGGCATTTGTGGAATTATCGCTTGTTGTGGGCGTTGGTGATGAAGGCGCTCAAGGGAAGTTGATGTTCCCACACTGGCAGAGCCCCCGACAGTAGCGTTCCCGGTAGAGCCAAAATATTCCCACCCCTCCGCTCGTACCTTCTTCTCTATCAATTGTTCGAACTCTTTGTCTGTAAGTGCTTCAGGTGAAAATTTCTTCAATATTCTCGCAGCCCAGGGCCTAATTCTGGCAGCGTTCTCCTCTTTTGGGTCGGCGCGCAAAACGGCAACTGCGATCTCAACATATTTGAGATTCAATTCCTGCTCTCTGTTTTTTTCGGTAATTTCTAGTTCCTGGGCTCTATTTCTTTCTGTAATTGCAAAAGCGATATAGCCTGCAACCACTGTAGCTGTGGTCACAATTGCTAGCATGATGAGTTCATGCAAGAGGTACCGATCGGTCTTCTGATTACTTGGCGGTGTGGTGCTTTGCGGCTCGTCCGTGGTGGACTCGATGTTGATCCGTTGTTGGTCGGACATTGCGTGAGTCCTAAACGGGACGCCCCTTCCGCGAGAAGGGGCGTGCTTCGTTCTCTGAAGCTAATTAAACGTGACGTAGACGGCAAGGATCGTGAGTCCGAGCGTCACACCGCCGAGACAGAACAAGAGGCTGCGAGGACGAATTTCATTGCACATTTGATTCTCCATCTCTGTAAATCGATCCAACAACAGCGGCCAGGTCGATTTTCCAAGGATGGAAAGCCAGAAGTGACTATCTTTGTAAAGTATACATGAAATAATATACTTGTCAATACTATACAAAAAGCCGCCGGCTATCTCGGCGGCTCTTTGATGTTTGCGATGATGCCAGTTGCCGGGTTCGCCGACTAGACTTGTCGTCCCGCCGTGGCGGGGCGAACGCTCGTCCTTCTCGTCTTTCGGAACCGGTGGAGCTGCGTCGGATGGCTAGGCGGCGGTGGGGGCCGCCAGGGTCGTGGTTGCGGGAGCTGCGTTGTCGTTGGCGGGCGCTGTGTTGAAGGGATTGTCGTTGGCTGGCTGCGGCTCATCGGACGGCAGCTGGGCGTCGTCTTGCGGGGCAGCGGGCATGCCGAAGTCGGCGGGCGATTGCACGGTGACGGTGCGCGTGACGGTGCTGGTGAGGCCGGTGGTGGGCGACGTGACAGTGTAAAGAATCGTATGCTCGCCGGGTTCGCTGGTGTCGATGGAAATTTGGGTCGTAGTCGCATCGTCGAGGATGATGGTCAGTCCGAGATTGAGGTCGGATGTTGGTGCGGTGATGCGCGCGCCGAGGTCGTTGTACGAGGCGCCGCGGTCGATCGTGCTGGAGGCGTTGCCGTTGAGGGCGATGATGGGGGCTTGCGGCGATGTATCAGATTCGTCGGTTGGGCTTGCGGGCGGCGTATCAGATTCGAGGGGTGATGACCCCACGACATTGATACCCTGGGAGGCGCCGCCGGCGCTCAACAGGGCGGCGAGTTGGGATTTGGTGAGGCACAGGGGTGCGTTGTCGTTCGCGCCGTCGGTGATGCAGAGTTTCCGGGTGCTGGTGGTGGTGAAGGTGCCCATGTCGGCCGCGACGTTGGAGGCGAAGATGTCGCGGGCGAAGATTGCAGTGATGCCGTTGGAGGCGTCGCCAAGCCAGGCAATGAGGGAATCTTTGAAGGTGCCGGTGATCGCGGCGATTTCTTTCGTGGCGTTGACGAGCGCGGCGAGGATGGGGCGGTCGCTCAAGGAGAGATAGCCGCTCGGACTCTCGCCGACGGCTTCGGGAATGATTTTCTGCACGTTCTGTGCGGAGAAGCCGGCGTAGGTGGTGGAGGTGTCGTAGCCGGTCTCCGGTTTCCAGCGATAGAGGATCGGGTCGATCTGCATGACGGCGGAGAGTCCGGGGTCGAAAGAGCCCTGGACATCCTTGAGCCGCTCGTCGGACGATACCGACACATTGCCATTGGCGTCTGTCTGCAAAGAACCCACGCCGAAGTTTGAGAAACGCACCGTGCCGGTGGTCGAGAGTTGCGCCGTCGGCGTGGTTGTGCCGATGCCGACGTTGCCGGAAGAATTGATAGCCATTCGTACCGACTCGGAACCGCCATAGTTGTTCTGTATGAAGAACGCATTATTCTGGGAACGCAAGCGGTGTCCGCCGCCGCTGTCCTGAAGGACGATATCTGCATTTTGGTCAGTTGAACGGAAGAGCGCAGTAATGTCGACTGCGCCGCTATTAACCTCTAACTTGTTGTTGGGACTCGTCGTCCCGATGCCGACGTTGCCGTTGTCTTGGATCACGAAGCGGGGCGTGTTGGCGGAGTCGGCGACGGCGAATGCGAGGCCGGTGCCGGTACCCGAGCCGGTGATCGAGAGCTTGCCCCAGGGGGTGGTGGTGCCGATGCCAACTTGTTGAGTACTGAAGACTGCACTGCTACCATTTGCGCCTGAACGCGACAACGTCAGCACATCATTGTAAGCGGAGAATGAGTCGTTGACCGCATACAAATGGAACGTTCCGCTTACGTCACTGCTCATATCCCAAAATTTTTGGTCGGTGCTGGCACTCGTGTTCGTGAAAAGCAGATCGCCGTGAGTTGTAAAAGAATCTGCGGTCACATTGCCATCAACATTCTGATTAGTTAGCGATGGAGTCAACGTACCGCCACCCGAGAATACATTTACAGGATTTGTGTTGTTTTCAGTCTGCCAACCATTGAGATTTACTGTCACGCTTGAAGTAGCTTCTATAGCCGTGTGTCCGCTATCTGAAAGATTCCACTGGCGTATCCGGATATTTGAAAGGTTGACTACCTGCGGAGCGATCGGTGAAGGAGGTGCGTAGGAGAACGACAGAGCCGCAAGGCCGTTGCCATTAAAGTCACCATTAGCAATGGAAATGTGTTGATTCTCTGCAGATGCCGGATTCGCGACACCCACGCTTTGGACGCACTGGGAGCTGGGGTTCGTTGGGTCGACATAGCAATATAAATTCGCAAATAATACCGTAGCGTCATCCTCAATTCTTAGACCCACATTGGGGCCATCGAGACCCACGTTCGATGCGGACAGTGCGTACGTGGAGCCGTTATAGGCTGCAATTTTCGTCGTCTCTCTGAAAAAGCGCCACGCGGTATTCATATTGAAGAGAAATATGTTGCTGAGCTGAGGGTTGTCTACTCGTCCAAATAGCATGCCGGTTGCATGTGAATGCTGGTACGAAAGCACGTTCGAATCTCCCGACCAATAGGTCCAACCAAGATGCACGTTCTGTATATGTGGTTCGTCACCGTTTCCATTGATGTAGATGCCCTTATCGAATATCTGGCCGTATACGTTGTTTATGTAACCGCCGCGAACGTTTTCCATACCGATAAAATCGTAGCAATTGCGGCACATGACGTTTTCTACGGTAAGGCGATGACCGCCTTGGTCAGCGTAGTAATCGGCGTATGCGTAAATTGCCCACGGTGCAGCGTTGGCGGTCCAGCTTGCTGCGGGAGCCGGCTGGTTAGTCGTAATCTCCAGATCGCGGATGGTCGCATTAGTACCGGTTACATAGAATCCGTAGGGGTCATTTGAAGCTTGATAGCTCAGATAGATTACCGTCCCGTGATTCGGCGTTGACGTCGGTAGTTCGCCAAAACCGTCACCATAGATAGTGGTGTCCATTGGTACCGTGATGCGTCCTGTTAACTTGTACCTACCCGCGGGGAAGTAAATACGCTTTCCCTCATTCGCGTTTATCTTTGCCTGAATCGCTGCGGTGACGTCCAAAGAACCGGTGTAGGAACGTACGTCACTGATCTCGCCTGCGCTCATGCCATCAAAAATATTGACGACATCAGAAAGACGATCCGAGATCGGGCGTGCAAACGAGGCGCCATCAGAGGCTGTGTATGAAAGGTTCGTAGCGCCGATACAGACGAGCCTTCGCCAGGCGTCGCAGGCGGCGTCGATGATAGCGTCGTAATTTTCGAAGACGCGGTTCGAGAGTAAGCGTGATCTTATGACCAGGGGTGGCTAAGCGGCGACGGCGTGAGGCGCGGCTTTCTCCCATTTCCAAGGGAGCAGTTCGTCGAGCTTTGAGATCGGGTGATCGGCGATGCGGGCGATGACA
>NZ_JBFWVN010000029.1:0-38856 GCF_050246715.1 Methylocystis sp. | reverse complement strand
ACGCAACGACGACGCCCAAAGCTCCAGCGTCGTTTCAATCGAAGCGCCCGCCATCACCACGCTCCCATGACGAATCATGGTGAGCCAGTGATTCAGAGTTCATAAAAATTCGCAACTGTAATGCTAGGCCGGCGCCGCCGGCGCGGATGCGTTCGGCGAGCGTGCCTTGCGGAATGAGTTCGACGTCGATGGCGCCGTCGCTCATCAGTCGCTGCGTCGTCGGATTGGTGCCGATATGCGAGGCGCGCACGCACGCCACGCATCCTGCTTCGATCATCCTGCCGACGCCGACCGTCGGATAGGCGGTGTCATTGCCGATAATGGTCAGTCCGCGCGCGCCGCGCGCAATCAGCGCATCGATCAGCCGAACGGGCGCGCCGACGCCCAGAAAGCCGCCGATCATGACGCTCGCGCCATCGAAAATAAGCGCTGCTGCGGCCTCGGCGGTGATCGCGCTTTTTCTCAATTCGCCGGTCCTCCCGCGAAGGGCGCTGCTCATCGACCTACTGCGCTATATGAGCAGCCGCGCGGCGCCGATCAATCGCGATCGAGATAATGGATGTCGGAAACCTCGCGCAGACGCGCCGCCGCCGTCTCCGGCGTGATGTCGCGCTGCGGCTCGCCAAGCATTTCGAACCCCACCATGAATTTGCGCACGCTCGCTGAGCGCAGCAGCGGCGGATAGAAATGGGCATGAAAATGCCAGCCGGAGTGGCGCGCGCCGTCGGTTGGACGCTGGTGAAATCCCATCGAATAGGGAAAGTCGGTCTCAAACAGATTGTCGTAGCGAATGGTCAGGCGCTTAAGGATGTCGGCGAGCGACCGCGTCTCTTCGTCGGTCAGATCATCGAAGGCGCCGACATGCCGTGTCGGCAGCACCATGGTTTCGAAGGGCCAGATCGCCCAGAACGGGACAAGCGCAACGAAATGATCGTTGCGGCAAATGATCCGCTCGGCGCGGCTGAGTTCGAGCGCCAGATAGTCGCAAAGCAGGCACGCGCCGTTCCGTTCGAGATAGGCGCCTTGCCGCGCCGATTCCTTGACGGGTTCGTTTGGAATGCTGTGCGTCGCCCAGATCTGACAGTGCGGATGCGGATTGCTCGCGCCCATCGCCGCGCCGCGATTTTCAAAGATTTGCACGTAATTGATCATGTCGTCGGTGCCGAAACGCGTGGTTTCCTCGCGCCAGGCGTCGACGACGGGAACGATCTCTTCAACGCTCATGCGCGGCAAGGTCAGATCATGACGCGGCGAAAAGCACAGCACGCGGCAGCGACCGGGCTCTTCTTCGGCGACAAACAGTCCGTCTTGTACAAAATCTAGCGCTGACGCCTGCGGCGTGAGCGCGGCAAAGTCATTGTCGAAGGCGAAAACGCCGCTGTAGGCAGGATTTCGCGCGCCATTCGCCCGTTCGTTGCCGGGACAGAGATAACAGGACGGATCATATCGGGGTCGGCCCGCGTCGCGGACCTTTTCGATTTGTCCCTGCCAGGGGCGGCTCGTGCGATGCGGCGAGACGAGCACCCATTCGCCGGTGAGCTGATTGAGCCGGCGATGCGAGGCGCTATCGAGCAGCGACATGCGCCGCTCCTATCAGGTCGGCCGGGCCCGCGCCAGGACCGGGAACGCAGGTGAGGATCGGCGGCGTAACGTTCGTCGCCGATCGGTATCTTTCAGCCATGGTATGCGCGAAAGCTTCGGCGCGCGCGCCATCGACAAGATTGATGGTGCAGCCGCCAAACCCGCCGCCCATCATCCGCGCGCCATAGACTCCCGGAATGTCGCGCGCGATATCGACCATGAGGTCGAGTTCGCCGCAGCTTACCTGATAGTCCTCGCGCAGGCTGTCATGCGAAAGATTCATCAGGCGGCCGCATTCCTCGAGGTCTCCCGCGTCGAGCGCCGCGGCGGCGCGCAGCGTTCGATCAATCTCGCCGACGACATGACGGGCACGGCGAAATACGAGTTCCGGCATCGAATCGGCGTATCGCATCAATTGGTCGAAGGTCACGTCACGCAACGCCGCTATGCCGGCGATCCGCGTCGACAGCGCCGCGACCGCGCGCTCGCAGTCCTCGCGACGCAAATTATATTCATCGCTCGCGAGCTGGTGGCGCACCATGGTGTCGCACAGCACAAGCCGCGCTTTCGGATCGATCGCAACTTTCCGCGCAGTGAGGCTGCGGCAGTCGAGCAGCAGCGCGCTCCCTGCGATTGCACAGCACGATATATATTGATCCATGATGCCGCAGCGAACGCCGACGAATTGATTTTCGGCGCGCTGACAAATCCTGGCGAGTTCGACTCTGTCGACCTTTGCGCCACAGATCGTCAAGAGCGCAAAGCCCGCCGAGACTTCGAAGGCGGCGGAGGCCGAAAGTCCTGCGCCGATCGGCAGATTGCCGTCGAAAGCGAGATCGGCGCCGCAAAGCCTGTACCCGGCCCGCTCAAGAAAGATCGCGACGCCGCGAATATAATCGCTCCAGTCGCCACGCGATTGAGCGGCCGAATCGTCGAGATCAAATTCGACGATATCGTCCATGATTAGCGAGCGTAGGCGCAGGCGACGGTCGGGCCGTGGCGCGATCGCGGTCCATATCGAAAGGTCAAGCGCCGCCGGCATGACGAAGCCGTCATTGTAGTCGACATGTTCGCCAATCAGATTGATGCGGCCGGGCGCCCGAAACAGGCGCGGCTCGCGCCCGAAGCTTTGACGGAAGGCGGCGATCAGATCTCGCTCGATCGATTCCATTCCACCACCGTCCCGTTGTCATCAAACCGTCAAAGCGACGCCGCATCGAACGCGGGATAGGGAAATCAAATGACCGTCTGCGCATGACACGTCAACGTCTTGGCGTTTGCTACTATCCCGAACATTGGCCGGAGTCACGCTGGCGCGAAGACGCCGAGCTAATGAAGGAGATCGGCCTCTCCTTTGTCCGCATCGGCGAATTCGCCTGGTCGCGGCTGGAGCCGCGCGACGGCGACTATCGATTTGAATGGCTGGGCCGCGCCATCGATGCGCTTGATCGCGCCGGCCTCAAAATCGTGCTTGGAACGCCGACCGCGACGCCGCCCAAATGGCTTTTTGACAAGATGCCGGACATGGCCGCGCTCGACGCCGACGGCCGGCCGCGCAAATTCGGTTCACGCCGGCATTATTGTTTCAGCCATGACGGCTATGCTCAGGAATGCGACCGCATCGTCGAACGTTTGGCGCAAATTTTCGGCGCGCATCCCGCCATCGCCGCGTGGCAGACCGACAATGAATATGGCTGCCACGACACTGTGCTGAGCTATTCGCAATCGGCGCTGCGGGCGTTTCGCCACTGGCTGAAAGCCAAATATCGCCGCATCGAAACGCTGAACGAAGCCTGGGGCAACGTCTTCTGGTCGATGGACTATCGAAGCTTCGACGAAATCGAGCTTCCCAATCTGACCGTCACCGAGGCCAACCCCTCGCATCTGATGGATTTCCAGCGTTTCTCGTCGTATCAGATCGTCGCCTTCAATCGCCGACAGGTCGAGATCATCAGACGCCATGCGCCGGGCGCGACGATAATCCATAATTTCATGGGATCGTTCGTCGACTTCGATCATTACGCGCTTTCAGATGACCTCGATGTCGCCGCGTGGGACAGCTACCCGCTCGGCTTTCTCGAGCGCTCGTCGTATGGCGATGACTTCAAGCTGCGCTACGCCAGGGTCGGCGATCCCGACTTTCAGGCCTTTCATCACGACCTCTACCGCGCCTGCGGCCGCGGCAGGTGGCAAGTAATGGAGCAGCAGCCCGGACCGGTGAATTGGGCGCCGTGGAATCCCGCCCCGGCAGAGGGCGCGGTGCGGCTCTGGACTTATGAGGCCTTCGCCGCCGGCGCCGAGGCCGTGAGCTATTTCCGCTGGCGTCAGGCGCCTTTCGCGCAGGAGCAGATGCATGAAGCGCTGTTGCTGCCGAACGGCGAGCCGAATGAAGGCTTTCATGTCGCCGCGCGCGTTTCAAGAGAACTCGAAATGCTCGATGCGCGCGTCGAAACATGTCGCGCGCCGGTCGCGCTGCTCTTCGATTATGAAAGCGCCTGGGCGTGGCGCATCGAACCGCAAGGTCAGAACTTCGCCTATTTCGACCTCGTGCTGTCGATTTACCGAGGGCTGCGGCGCGCCGGTCTTTCCGTCGACGTGGTTGCGCCGGCCCCAGCGTCCGTCGCCGAGCGCCGGCTGATCGTCGCGCCTGCGCTCTTTGCGCCATCCGAGGATTTCGCGCAGGCGCTAGCTGAAAGCGGCGCGACGATCCTGCTTGGTCCGCGCGCCGGATCGAAGACCGCCGACTTTCAGATTCCCGCCGATTTGCCGCCGGGAGTCCTGCGACGCCTCATCGACATTCGCGTCAGACGAGTCGAAAGCCTTCGTCCCGGCGCGTCGGTCAAGGTAGCTGGCGACGGCGCGTTCCTGCGCTGGCGCGAATTATTGCTGCTCGGGGAGAGCGTTGAGCGCGAACTCCGATCGGACGATGGCGAGACGGCGCTCGCGCGAAGCGGCAACGTCTTTTATCTTTCAGGCTGGCCCGACGATGATTTGCTGGCGAACGTCCTGCGTCGCGTTTTCGATGTCGCGCGACTGTCGACGCTTGATCTTCCCGAAGATATCCGCATCCGCGACAATGGCGCGATGCGCTACGTCTTCAACTATGGGTCCAAGCCAACGGATATTTCGGCGCTGATTGGCGACGAGGCGCTGCTGCTCGGCGAGCGCATTCTCGAACCCTGCGGAGTCGCCGCCTTCAGGCGCGGCGATTTCCGGATGGCTACAAAGGCATGACAAAGATGCATCATGTCGAGCTATAGCTTTATGACGGCGTTAAACGCTGTTCGCACCTTTTCGCAGACGGGTCGAGTATTGCATAATGGACGTGACGTTTCGCGCTTCGGCTTCGTGGGACGATGCGTGGCGCGGTTCGGACCGGAGGCGCGGTGATGAAACCTTTTGGATTTGCATTGGGCCTACTCACAGGCGCCGCCGCCGTTTTGCTCGTCAACCGTCAGGGAACGCAGCGCGTGCGTCCGGTCGCCAAAGCGGCGATGAAAGCGGCGCTAATGGCCTATCACGAGGCGCGCGTGCAAGGCGCCGAACTCGCCGAAGCCGCGGAAGATCTCTTCGCCGAAGCGAAGGCGGAAGCCGCCGCCGATATTTTCGCGGCGGCGATGGCCGAAGCCCAGGCGAAAGCCAAGCGCGAAGCGAAGCCCGAAGCGACCTCCAAATCCGAGACCGAAACCCCGGCGTCGCGCGCCGGCGGCGAGAGCGCATAGATGAGCGACGCATCCTTGCCATTGGCGCTAGTGGCTCACGCCATGCCGGGGCGCGCGCGGCTGCGGATCGCCGACCGTCGCGGCGACGCCGCCTACTTCGCTTCAGTCTCCAAGGCCCTTTCGGCGATCGCCGGGGTTCGCGCCGTCGAAACGGCGCCGATGACCGGCAGCATTCTCATACAGCATAGCGGTCCCTTGGCGCGCATCGGCGTCGCCGCGCAGGAGGCGCAGCTCTTTGTCGTCGGCGAAGCGCCAGCGGCGCCGCGCGAGACGACGGAATTCTCGATCAATCCACAGGTCGTCGCCGCGCTCGCGCTCTTAGCCGCGGCGCTTTGGCAAATGTCGAGAGAGCGCTTCTTCCCGCCGGCGATCACGCTGCTTTGGTATGCGAGCCGGCTCGGCGGAGTCTGGTCGCTCGACGGCGATGGCGACAATGGCGATTAGCAAGGGAATCGGGTGACGGATGGTTTTCCTCACCCTCATCCTGAGGAGCCGCCGCAGGCGGCGTCTCGAAGGACGAGGGTGAGGAAAAATACGCGATAACGGGCTTCCTCGTCCTTCGAGACGCGTGCTGCGCACGCTCCTCAGGATGAGGAAGCCCTTCACCCCATAGGCCGGTGGCGAGTAAGCCTAACTCTTGAGCGCCTCGGCGACGTCGATCGCCTCCCAAGGAAGATCGAGATCGGCGCGGCCGAAATGGCCATAGGTCGCGAGCGGCAGATAAAAGCCATTCGCGCCGGCTGTTTGCGGCGCCATGCGCAAGCCAAAGCGGCGGACGATTGCTGCAGGTCGGAAATCCAGCAGTTGCGCCACCCGGCCGGCGAGCTTGTCGTCTGCGAGTCGACCGGAGCTGAAGGTCTCGACCGAGAGGCTGAGCGGCTCGGCCTGCCCCGCCGCATAAGCCAAATGAACTTCGCAGCGCTCGGCGAGGCCCGCCGCGACGATGTTCTTCGCTGCATGCCGCGCCGCGTAAGCGCCGGCGCGTTCGATGCGCGAAGGGTCCTTGCCGGACAGCGCCGAACCGCTCTGGCGCGCGAATTCGCCATAGGAGTCGATGCCGCTCTTGCGCCCCGTCAGACCGGCGTGACGCGCCGGTCCGCCGATGTCGAACGGCTCCCCGGCGTTGATTTGAAATTTCGTCTGAGCGTCAGGCTTCATCTCGCCGGCCGCAAGGGCTTCGAGCGCGATCGCGCGCAAATCTTCGAATCTGCCATCGTCCGCCGGCGCGCCGTCAAAGGCGACAGTCAGCGACACGCCATGAATCCGCGTCGGGCGATCGCCACGATATTCCACCGACACTTGCGTCTTGGCGTCGGGCGAGAGCGAGGAAAATCCGTCGCGACGCGCGGCGTCCAGCGCCCGCGCGACGCTATGCGCGAGACTGATCGGCGCCGGCATGAATTCGGGCGTATCGCGGCAGGCATAGCCGAAAACATTGGCTTGCTCATGCGCCACGCGCCGGCCGATCGCCGCGTCATCTTCGAGCGACTCAAGCGGCGGCTCGCGCGCCTCGAGCGGCAGTTCGACAAAGCTCGTCAGGATCGAGCAATTGCGCGCGTCAAAGCTCCCCGCGGCATAGCCGGCGTCTTGCATCACCGTGCGCGCCAGCGCCGGCAAATCGACGAGCGCGTCGGCGGCGTAGCGCGCCGCGAGAAAGACGACGCCAGTCGCGAGCGCACATTCTACGGTGGCGCGCGCACGCTCGTCTTCGCGCAGCAATGCGTCAATCGCGGCGTCGCTGATCTGATCGCAGAGCTTGTCGGGATGCCCGGGCGTCACCGACTCGGACGTGAAGATCATGTCATGAGACATGGCTTTCTCCGCTGGCGCGCCACGGCGCCTGTTCGCGATCCGCGATTCTGCCGATGATATCGTTGGCGAGCGAACTGCCGAGAGCGATTGCGCCGATCCGCATGATGTCGCCCGCGCCGAGCGGCGACAGGCCGAGAAGGCGCCGGGTTAGCGGAAAAAGCTGCGCGCCAAGCTGCAATAGCAAGGTCGCGCCGACGCCGCCGTAGAGCATTGCATTCGGCGGTCTGCCGACCTCGGCGGTCAAGCCCTGCCGCTCGGTTCGGCAGGACAGGCTGTGGAGCAGCTGCGCGCAAGTAATGCCGTGAAAGGCGACGGCGCTGGCGCGCGCCTCGCCGGCGCCTGCGCCAACGCTGAAATAGCCCAAGAGCGCGGCGACGCCCATCACCGATCCCTCTCGAAGAATCTGCCGGAAATCCGACGTGGCGAGGATCGGCGCTTTCGGATCATGCGGCGGCTTGTCAAGAACGTCAGGCTCCGGCGGCTCGAGTCCCAAGGCAATCGCCGGCAGCGCGTCGGTCGCGAGATTAAGCCAAAGCAACTGCATCGGCGTCAGCGCCTCGCGGCCGACAAGCGCGGCGCCGAGCATGGCGATGGTCTCGGACGCATTGGTCGAAACGAGATAGCGCAGCACTTTGCGGATATTCGCGTAAGTGGCGCGGCCGAGCCTGATCGCCTCGACAATGCCGTCCATGTCGTTGGCGGCGAGCACGATGTCGGCGACCTGGCGGGCGACGTCGGCGCCTTCTCCGCCCATGGCGATGCCGACATCGGCAGCCCGCAAGGCGGGGCCGTCATTGATCCCGTCACCGGTCATCGCGACGATATGACCATGCGCTTGCAGCGCCTTGACAATGTTGAGCTTGTCGACGGGGCTGACGCGCGCGAAGACATGCGGCTGTCGCGCCAGCGCTTCCAGCGTCTCGGGGTGCATTTTCGCCATCTGGCCGGCTTCGAGCACGCGCAACTCGCCGCCGTCATTAAGATCAAGTCGCCGCGCAATCGCGAAAGCCGTCGCGCTCTGGTCGCCGGTGATCATCACCGTGCGCACGCCGGCGCGGTGCAACTGTTTGAGCGCCGGGGCGACGCTGGCCCGAACCGGATTCGCCATGCCGGCGAGGCCGAGCCATGTGAGCTCCCGTTCGTCGCGGGGATCGCCGCCGGCTTCGCCGACCGCGACGCCAAGGACGCGCAGCGCGTCGCCGGCCATGCGCTCATTGGCCTTGAGGATCGAGCGGCGCGCCGCGTCATCGAGCGGCGCGGCGCCATCGGCGGTCCTGCACATATCGCAGCGCGCGAGCACCTCGACCGGATCGCCCTTGACGCAGAGAATGCGCGCGCCGTCAGTCGCTTCGTGGAGCGTGCTCATGCGCTTGCGGCCTTCGCCGCGCGCCACGGAAGTCACTTTGGAGGCAGACTGGCGCAACGCGACGGGATCGACCCCCATCGCCACGCCAGCTTCGATCAGCGCGGTTTCCGTCGGCGTGCCGTCGATTTCCCAACCGCTTGCCGCTGACCATACGCCGGCGTCGCTGCAAAGCGTCGCCACTTCAAAGAGACGTCGCGCGATGGCGATCGTTCTGTCGGACGCATCGTCGCCGTCCTGCAGGAGGCGGCCGTGTCGCAACTCGAAAGCTTCGCCATCGGTGTGAACGCTGACCGTCGCCATGTGATTTTCGGTCAGCGTGCCGGTCTTATCGAGACCGATCGCTTCAACCGCCCCGAGCGTCTCGACGGCGTCGATCTTGCGCACCAGCACCTTGCGTTTGCGCATGTCCTGCACGCCCAGAGCGAGCGTGGTGGTCGCGACCGCCGGCAGCCCCTCAGGAATTGCGGCCACAGCAAGCGAGATCGCGCTGCGCAAAGTGGGAATGAGTCCATGGCCACGCAGCAGGCCGAAAGCGAAGACGCTGGCGCAAATCAGGCCGTTGACGATGACGAGTTCGCGCTCGACCTCGCCCAGTTCACGCTGTATCGGCGTCGGGGGCGGCCGCAGCGCGCCGAGCAATCGTTGCACACGGCCGATCTCCGTCTGCGCCCCGATCGCGGTGACGATCGCCATGCCCGATCCGCCGGTCGCCGCCGTTCCACGAAACACCATGTTGCGACGATCCGAAACGCCAGTTTCCGGCGACAGAACCAGGTCTTCGTCTTTGGGCGCCGGTTGAGCCTCACCAGTGAGCGGCGATTCATTGACCGTCAGATCATCGCTGGCGATCAGGCGCGCGTCGGCCGGAACGAATGCGCCGCGCTCGATCAGCAACAGGTCGCCCGGCGCGAGATCACGCGAGTCGATCGTCAGGCGCGCGCCGTCTCGAATGACGACGGCGTCCGACGGCTCCTCGGCGGCAAGGCTCAAAATTGTGCGATCCGCCTGACGCTCGGTGGCCGTCGCGATGCCGGCGTTGACCAGCACCACGGCGGCGATCATCACCGCATCGGCGATTCCGCCGGTCGCCAGCGACACCGCCGCCGACGCAGCGAGCAAAGCGACGGGCAGGGTGGCCATCTGCTCGGCAAAAATGCTCGCGGCCGAGCGCGGCTCCTCGCGACGCAGTTCGTTGCGCCCGCATCTCTCCAATCTTGCGTCCGCTTCCTCTTTCGTTAAGCCGCAAGCGGCGTCCGTCTCCAATCGCGCCGCGAGCGCTTCGATCGTCTCGGCATGAGCGGCAAGCTCGGGAGTTTGCGAAGCTTCGCCCGCGTTGAGCGCGGGCCCTTCAGCGATCGCCGATTCAAGCGCCTGGATCAGCCGCGCGCTTGTCATCGGCGGCCGAAATTCTACGAGAGTCGAACCGGTCAATTCGCTTATGCGAACCCGGAGAACGCCGGGAAGGCACCGAAATCGCTCCTCGACGGACCGCGCCAGAGGCGCGCGGCCGCGCAGCCCCAGATGGCGCATGCGCACCCTGCCGGCGCAAGCGTCGTGAATAAGCTCGGCGTCGAATTGCGCGCAAGCCTCGACGCCGAAGCGACGCGATTTTATGGGAGCGTTATTTCCGTCCGTCCCGGCGAGGATCATCGAGCACATTATCTGGCGCGCATCGAAGCCCGTTTTTCACGACCATTCGATGACATCGATGCGTTGCGGAATCGCTTAACGCGCGAGCCGCGCGACGCGCCTTGCGATATTTAAGTTTCACCCTAACAGCGCAAAGGACAGACGCAACCAGCTGTAACCTGTGTCGCGTCCAAACAGGGCGCGTCCAAAGGGCGCGCCTTTCTGCGCTGATCGCTACGAATCGCGGCGCGTGGCGCCGCTTGGCGGAACCTTAACGAGCCGCCGGCGTTTCCCGGCGAACGGCTCGTCAGGCGCATGTGGCGACTTGCCACATATGACGACATCCCATCATTTTTGCGCCGCCGCTGTCGCTTGAAAGATCGAAGACGACGGCGGTCGTCAAGAAATTCACGCAGACCCGTCTCGGCAATCAGCTCAAAAGCGCGTATTTTTCCGCGGCCCCTTTCTCTGCGGTCCCGTCAGAGTCGCGAAATAGAGAAACATGTCGAGAAGCGCCGAAACGACGCCAATGCCGAAACAACCGCCCGAATTTGCAAAATGGCCACGGCGACATCTCTAATGCGGGCCTTTTCGCGCATTTCGCTTGCCGCATGCTTGACGCTGGCGATGCGCGCCGGTTTGGACGCGCCGGCGTTGGCGCAGACGACGCCCGCCGACGGCGAGTGGCGCGCCGAACAGGCAAAGCGCCTGAAGGCGTTCGACGCCTATATCAGCCGCAAGCCGATCGCCTATCGATGGTTTGCGGATTTTCCGTTTGCCCGCAATGACGGCGTCCCGTTCATCATCTTGAAGCTGTTGCCGAAGCTCGCGCCGGAAGAATGGGGAAGCGCGAATAATTTTCTCGATGTCGTCGGCCTCTTCGTCGACGAACGCGACCCGTCCTACCCCATCGCGCGCGGCTTCGGCTGGTCGGGGTTGGCGCGCAAGGATCCAAACGGCGGCGTCGATTACGCCGCGATGAGTTGCGGCGCATGTCACATCGGCCGCGTGCGGCTCGACGACGGCAGTCTGCGTTATCTCGACGGCGGCGTGAACGCGCAGTTCAATCTCGTTCAATATCGCGTCAGAGTGATGAACACGATCAAGAAGATCACCGCCGGGGCCGCGACGCTCGAGGAAAAAGTCGAACACGCGACTCAGGCGATCCTCTCGACGCTCGACATCATCCATGTTCAAGACAAGAATTTCTTTTACAGGAATTACGCCTTCGCCGGCCGCCGGTTCGACGTCGCCTATGAGGCGCGGCAGATCGAACTCTTCAAACAGGACGCCGCCGCGATCGTCGGCAAATATCTCGCCCGAGCCGGACTGGAATTCTTCTCGCTGCTTGATCTCATCTACAAGAACTACCGAGGCGTCGAGGAGCAGATGACGCAAGGCTTCGGCGGAATGGCCGATATGGCCGGCGTCAGCGCGTCGATGGCTTATATCGCCGCCGAAGTGCGCGGCGAAAGTCCCGACCCGAAGACATATCTGCCGCCGACGCCGGGACTCGCCGATATCATGGCCGTATGGGAGCAGAGTAAGCGCCTGCCGCACTGGTCCGCGGATCATGCGCAGCTTGTCGACGGCGGCGGGCAATGGACCGGCGACATTCCGATTCCGATCTTCAGTAGCCTCGCCGCCGAATTGACGCTGGAGCCCGGGCCCGACATCGACATTCGTGTCGCCGCCTTCAGCGAGGATTTGCTGCGCGATCTGCCGGCGCCTGCCTATCCCTTTCCCGTCGATCTTACGCTTGCGAAAAAGGGCGCGGCGCTCTTTGAAGAGAATTGCGCCGCATGTCATCGACCGCATAACGGCAAGGTCTATGATCTGAGCGCCGATCTCAGCCGCGCGCGCGCGGTCAGCGCTACGATTGCCAAAATCGTCCGCGACAGCTTCACAAAAATTTGTCCGCCGCCGAAAGTCATCGAAATGCCGCCCTCGGGCGATCGAATCGCGCCCTGCGCCAAATTCGACGGCGTGTCGCTCGACAACCGCGCCGACCTCTCGATGGCCGATCCCAGGACTCATGAAGGTTATAACGCGCTGCCGCTCGGCGGCGTCTGGGCGCAGGCGCCCTATCTGCACAATGGCTCAGTGCCGACGCTCTATCATCTTCTCGTTCCGCGCGAGCGCCCGGCTGTCTTCGTGAAAGGCAGGCTCGACTATGACAAGAAACTCGTCGGCTTCTCCTGGGAGCCGGCGCAGACGCTCTCGCGCGAGGAAGGCTATCGTTTCGACACGGCGTCCTTTCCGGCGCTCTCCAACAAGGGACATGACAAGGATGTCGTCGAGGATGGCAAGAGTTTGAAGCTCGACTGGTCGAACGACGTCGAAGGCGCCATGGCGATCGTCGAATATTTGAAGACGAAGTGACACGGATTCCAGCTGATCCGCTTGCTTCAACCACGTCATTCCGGGCAGGCCGTAGGCCTGACCGGGAATCCAGAGCCAATCCAACAATGCTGGTTTGCTCTGGATTCCCGATCGCTTCGCTTGAAGGGAAGCGTCGGGAATGACACCCGAGCGGTTCAGACGGATTTTGTATGAGCGTGAAAGGCGATATGGACAAGATCGATTTCAAGAAGAAGCTTGCAACGCTCTACAGCGCGCCGACCGGCGAGTTTGCGACCGTCGACGCGCAGATCCTGCAGTTCGTCAAGATCGATGGGATGGGCGATCCAAATCGCGCGCCAGCCTATAAGCGCGCCATCGAATGGCTGTATTCAGTTAGCTACGCGATCAAATTCGCCGCGAAAGCGAAGTTGCTGAAAGATTATGTCGTCCCGCCTCTCGAAGGGCTTTGGTGGGCCGACAATCCCGACGATTTCATCAAGCGGCGGAAACATCTGTGGCGATGGACGATGATGATCCTGGCGCCGGATTTCATCGACCGATCCATCTATGAGGCCGCCCTGGCGAAATCATGCGGCAAACTGGGCGAACCGCCGCCATCGCTGCGCCTTGAGCCGTTGAACGAAGGACGATGCCTGCAGACGCTGCACATCGGCGGCTATGACGACGAAGGCCCGACGCTCGCCCGGCTTCACAATGAGATCATGCCCGCCAAAGGCGTCACTTTCGCGGGGCCGCATCACGAAATCTACTTAAGCGACGCGCGCCGGACGGCGCCGGAAAAGCTCAAGACGATCCTGCGGCAGCCGGTCAAGAGCGCCGGCGAGACGAAGATCATTTCACGCGCTTGATCGAAGGGCGTCGGCCTATGCCCGCGCGCTATCGCGCCCGATCACACCTGCGCCGGCTGCTTCACCGACACTGTGCTGTTCGCGCCGGCAAGATCAAGATCGAGCGTTACGCGGCGCGCGATCAAGCGAGGCGCGCGCATCCGGCCCGCGCCTTTCTCGAAAGATACGATGCCCGCCGCCTGAAGCCGCTTGAGGGTTCGCGACAAATTCGATTCCTTACGGTTGACCAATTGCGCCAGCTCTCTCACGGAACTCACATTTCCTTTCGCGATCACCTGGAGCAGCGCCAGATTCTCCGCGGATAGGAGTTTCACCATGGCCTCCGCGGACACTTTGGCCGCCAGGGACTTCTCGGCGGTCGCCTCGGAGTCGAACCATTTTTTTGGAGACTCGCCAGCCTTCGACGGTTCGGCCACGACCTTCTTGGTCCATTGCATGAATTCGCCGATCGAGCCCGTCTTATAGGTCATTGGGTATTTTCCTTTCCGCCATCTCCCGCTTCACCTCTTTCCAGAAGTCCTCGAGGAGTTGGGCCGCGGTCGTGAACTTATAGGGGCGGCCGGGGTCGCCTGCCCTGCGATGCCAATGATCATAGGCGCGCGGCGCCTTCACATATTTGCCGCCCCGCCGCTCAACCGCATGGGCGTTGTCGAAACGCACATAGGGCTCTCCGTCCAACGGCCGGAACACAAAGGCGTAGCTCAGTCCGTGCGGCCGCTCCTTCGTGGCTTCGGTGCGCCGCGCCATGAACTCGACCACATAGCCCTCGGCGGCTTCAAAGCGCGCGCCGTCCAGAGACAGCAACGCCTCGATCTCGAATTCATCAAGCACAAATATATCCTATCGTCATATAATAAGCCACTTCCTTCAAACGACGTTAGCCGGCCCCGCCTTGACTCTCCCATACCAGGAGTCATTATAGGAACATAACAGGAACACACGAGATGACCCATCCGCTGGCCTCCCTGCGGAAAAGCCTGGCTTGCGCCTATCCGGCCGCGGCGTCCGAGACGATCGCGCTCGGCGCGCCCGCCCTCGATCGGCGTCTTGGCGGGGGCATTCTTCGCGCTGCGCTGCATGAGGCCTATGCCGGGACCGCCGCCGACGCCCCGGCGGCGACGGGCTTCGCCCTGGCGCTCGCCAGGCGCGCAATGGCGGAGGTGCGCGACAAGCCGCTGCTCTGGATCAGGCAGGAAGCGCTGACCGCCGAAGCCGGCGTGCCCTATCCGCCGGGCCTCGCCGACATCGGCGTCGACCCCGCCGCCGTCGCCTTCATTCGCGTGCGCGACGCCAAAGAGGCGCTGCAGGCGGGCGCGGAGGCCGGGCGCTGCGCAACTGTGGGCGCGACGCTGATCGAACTCTTCGGCGCAGCGCGCGCCTATGACCTCACCGCGAGCCGGCGCCTCGCTCTGGCGGCCGCCGCCGCCGGCGCGCCGATCTTCATCGTCCGCGCCGGCTCCGTCCCGGCGCCGAGCGCCGCCGCGAGCCGCTGGCTTGTGCGGGCGCTCCCGTCCCGCCCGCGCCCGGCGAATGCGCCGGGGTCTGCGGCCTTTGCGATTTTTCTGCTGCGCCGGCGCGGCGGCGCGGCAGGGCAAGAGCAGCATGCGTGGCGTGTGGAGTGGAGTCGTGACCGTGGCGCCTTCAAGGACAGAACATTCGACGCACCGTCGTTATCTCGCGCTGTGGCTTCCTTTCCTGTCGGCGGAGCGACTGGCGAAGTCGCGCCGCAGACGGCCGGACGCAAATTCGGATGATTCGCCGCTCGTCCTCGTCAAAAAAGAGCGCAGCGCGCTGCGCGTCGACGCGCTCGATCGAAAGGCGGTCGCGCTCGGCCTGACGCCGGGCATGACGCTCGCCGACGCCAAAGCGCGCGCGCCCCATCTCTCAGTCGCCCAGGCCGACGCCGAGGCGGACGAGCGGCTGATGCTGCGGCTTGCCGCCTTTTGCGAACAATTCACGCCGCTCGTCGCGCTCGATCCGCCTTGCGGCCTTGCACTGGACATCACCGGCTGCGCGCATCTTTTCGGCGGCGACGCGGCGATGCGGACCAGCGTCCTGCAGGCGATGGCGCATCTCTCCCTCACCGGCCGCGCCGCCGTCGCCGGGACGCCCGACGCCGCGCGCGCCTTGGCGCGTTTTGGCGAGACGGCCGTCGCGCCTCCCGGCGAAGATGAAATATTCGCCCGCCCGCTCTCCATCGCCGCGCTCGAAGCGCCAAGAGAAACAAGCATTGCGCTGACGCGCGTGGGACTTACGACATTGGGCGATCTCGCCGATCGCTCCAGCGCCGCGCCGACGGCGCGTTTTGGCGCCGAGACGATGCGGCGGCTGACGCGCATTCTGGGACGCGAAGACGCGCGCCTCACACCCTTGCGGCCCTTGCCGGACTGCATGGTCGAGCGGCGCTTCGCCGAGCCCTTTCTCGATCTTTCCGCGATAGAACATGTTCTGCGTCCGCTGATCGCGGAAGCGATGGGCCTTCTCGAAAAACGCGGCGAGGGCGGCCGCGCTTTTGAAGCGCGCTTCTTTCGCGCCGACGGCGCCGTCCGAGCGCTCTATTTCGAAACCGGCGCGCCCTCGCGCAATGTCGAGGCGCTGCTGCGGCTCTTTCGCCTGAAGGCCGATGCGCTCGCCGATCCGCTCGATCCGGGCTACGGCTTCGACGTCATCCGCTTTTGCGTCCTCAACGTCGAAACCCTGGGGCAAAGCCAGATCGGCTTCGAGCGGCGGGACGCGCCGGAGAGCGACTTCGCCGATCTCGTCGATCGTCTCGCGGCGCGTTTCGGCCGCGAACGCGTGCTGCGCTTTGCGGCGCATGAGACGCATGATCCCATCCGCGCCGCCGCCTATGTTCGCACCGCGTCTCCTTCTTCCTCGCCCGATTCCTGGCCGAAGCCTGCGCCGGGCGAGCCGCCCTTGCGGCCGCTGTTTCTGTTCGATCCGCCGCAGCCCATCGAAACCATGGCTGAGACGCCGGACGGTCCGCCGATACATTTCAAATGGCGCCGCCTGCGCCATTTGATCGCCCGCGCCGAAGGGCCGGAACGCATCGCGCCAGAATGGTGGCGCGACACGGTCGGGCGGGAGAGGCGAACCCGCGACTATTATCGGCTGGAGGATCGCGACGGCCATCGCTTCTGGGTGTTTCGCGAAGGCCTTTATGAAAGCGAGGCCGCCGCGCCACGCTGGTTCCTGCATGGGCTCTTCGCATGAGCGCGGCTTTCGCCGAACTCGTCACGGCGACCAATTTCTCCTTCCTGCGCGGCGCGTCGCATCCGTCAGACATGGCGCTGACGGCGCTGCTGCGCGGCCAGAACGGCATTGGAATCGCCGACCGCAACAGCGTCGCGGGCGTCGTGCGCGCCTATGCGGCGCTCAAGGAGCTGCGCGAAAAATTGCGCGATCCGCCGACCGGCAACGACGCGACGCTCGCACAGCTCGACGCAGAATATATCGAATCCTTCAAGCTCGTCGTCGGCGCGCGGCTCGTCTTCGCTGACGAGACGCCGGACGTCGTCGTCTATCCGCAAAACCGCAACGGCTGGGGAAGACTCACGCGGCTGCTGACGACAGGAAATCTGCGCGCCAGAAAAGGCCAATGCCATCTTTATGTCGATGATCTCGCGCAAGCCGCACGCGACCTGCTGCTGATCGTCATACCGTCGCGCAATCTGGCGCGCCTGCCGTCGACGCTCGCGCGTCTCAATGATTCCGCGCAAGGCGACGTCTGGCTCGGCGCGACCATGCCGCGGCGCGGCGACGACAGGCGGCGCCTTGCAAGACTGAAAGAAATCGCCGCGCGAACCCAGACGCCCTTGCTTGCGACGAATGACGCGCTTTACGCCGATCCCGGCCAGCGCGATCTGCAAGACGTCATGACCTGCATTCGCGAAGGCGTGACGCTCGCGCAGGCTGGGCGTCGGCTGGAGGTGAACGCCGAACGCCATTTGAAGGCGCCCGACGAAATGGCGCGTCTTTTTACCGATGCGCCGGAGGCGATCGAGGAGACGCAATGTTTTCTGGCGCGCGTCGATTTTTCGCTCGATCAATTGACATATGAATATCCCGACGAGCCTGTGCCGCCCGGGCGCAATCCCCAGGAATGGCTTGAGGAGCTAACCTGGCGCCACGCGGCGATGCGCTATCCGCAAAGCGTCCCGGAAAGGGTCGAGAAGCTCCTGCACGAGGAGCTGGCGCTCATCAAGACGCTCGACTATGCGCGCTATTTTCTCACCATTCACGACATCGTGCGGATCGCCGAAGACAAGGGGATTCTTTGTCAGGGGCGCGGCTCCGCCGCCAATTCCGCGGTCTGCTACGTGCTCGGCGTCACCTGCGTCGATCCGGCGGAAAGCGATCTGCTCTTCGCCAGATTCATCTCGCAGGAGCGCAAGGAGCCGCCCGACATCGACGTCGATTTCGAACATGAGCGGCGCGAGGAGATCATCCAGCATATTTACGAAAAATACGGCCGCGAACGCGCGGGACTGGTCGCCACCGTCATCAGCTACCGGCCGCGCAGCGCCATTCGCGAAGTCGGCAAGGTCTTCGGACTGACCGAGGACGTGACCGCCGCGCTCGCCGGCATGCAATGGGGCAGTTGGGGCTCCGACATTCCGCAGGCTTACATCCGCCAGACCGGGCTTGATCCTGAAAATCCCGTCATCCGCCGCGCCATTCATTTCGCTAAACGGCTGCTCGGCTTTCCGCGTCACCTCTCGCAGCATGTCGGCGGCTTCGTTCTCGCGCGCGGGCGGCTCGACGAGCTGACGCCGATCGCCAACGCCGCGATGCCTGAGCGTACCTTCATCGAATGGGACAAGGACGACATCGACGCGCTCGGCCTGATGAAGGTCGACGTGCTGGCGCTCGGCATGCTCACCTGCATTAGAAAATGTTTCGATTATTTGCGCGCCCATGAAGGAAAGGACATGGGCCTCGCCGACGTGCCGGCCGACGATAAAGCGACCTACGACATGCTGTGCCGGGGCGATTCGATCGGCGTCTTTCAGGTCGAGAGCCGCGCGCAAATGAATATGCTGCCGCGCCTGAAGCCGCGCGAATTCTACGATCTCGTCATTCAGGTGGCGATCGTGCGGCCGGGACCGATCCAGGGCAATATGGTGCATCCCTATCTGCGCCGCCGTTCGGGAAGCGAGCCGGTGACCTATCCTTCGCCCGCGCCGGAGCATGGGCCGGCGGACGAATTACGCAAGGTGCTCGAAAAGACCAAGGGCGTGCCGCTCTTTCAGGAGCAGGCGATGAAACTCGCCATGGTCGCGGCGAAATTCTCCGACGTCGAAGCCAATCGTCTGCGCCGCGCCATGGCGACCTTTCGCAATGTCGGCACGATCCATCAATTCGAATCAATGATGGTCGAGCGCATGGCGGCGCGCGGCTACGACCGCGAATTCGCGCAAAGCTGTTTCGAACAGATCAAGGGTTTCGGCTCTTATGGCTTTCCCGAAAGCCACGCGGCGTCCTTCGCCAAGCTCGTCTATATTTCCTCCTGGATCAAATGCCATCATCCGGCGATCTTCGCCTGCGCGCTGCTCAATTCGCAGCCGATGGGCTTTTACGCGCCGGCGCAGATCGTGCGCGACGCGCGCGAACATGGCGTCGACGTGCGCGCCGTCGACGTGAATTTCAGCGAATGGGACAACCGGCTGGAGCGCGCGCAAGATGGCGCTCTCGCGCTGCGTCTCGGCTTTCGCCAGGCTGACGGCGTGCATGAGAGCGAAGGAAAGCGCATCGCCGAAGCGCGGACGAAACCCTATGACAGCGTCGAAGACCTTGCGCGGCGGGCGGCGCTCAACGCCGCGACGATGCGCGCGCTCGCCGACGCCGACGCTTTCCGCTCTCTGCAAAGCGACCGCCGCGACGCGCTCTGGGCCGTGCGGCGCCTGCCGGACGCGAAGCCGCTGCCGCTCTTTGCCGCCGCGGATGCGCGCGAACTCGCCAAGGAAGAGGACCCGCTGCTGCCGCCGATGTCGCTTGGCGAACATGTCGCGGCCGATTACCAGACGCTGCGGCTGTCGTTGAAGGCGCATCCGATGGCGGTGCTGCGGCCGATTTTCGCGCGCGAGCGCATCAGGACCTGCGCGGAAACGAATGCGCTTGCCGACGGCGCATGGGCGCGCGCGGCGGGCGTCGTGCTGGTGCGTCAGCGGCCGGGACAGGGCAACGCCATTTTCGTGACGCTCGAAGACGAAACCGGCATTCTCAACATCGTCATCTGGGCGCGGCTCTTCGAGCGCTACCGCCGCGAAACGATGGCGTCACGACTCATGCTGGTGGAAGGAAGGGTGCAGAAAAGCCCGGAGAATGTCATGCATCTGATGGCGCAGCGGATCATCGACCGCAGCCAGGACCTTAGTAGGCTATCAGAGGCGCATCATCCGGACATCGTCCTGTCGCGCGCCGACGAATTTAATCATCCGCCGCATCCACGCGGCGGACATCCGCGCAACGTTAGAATCCTGCCGAAATCACGGGACTTCCATTAAGGCGACGCCATGGAATAACAGAATCGGTCGCGGGAGCTTCGGCGAGCCTGGAGGCTCGCATTCAGCGCTTATCGGCCGGCACGCTCGTCAGCGCCTGCTGGCGCAGTTTTTCAATTTCGACGCGCGTCTTGCGCGCCTCGGCCCGCGCGACCTTGGCGGCGCGGCGCACCGGTAAATGCCCAACCCAGGAAGAGACTCCACCGGCGAGCACGCCGACCGCCATGGACGCCAGAACGACAAGGAAGATCGGCGCCTCGAAAGAGGGGCCGGAGCCGTCATTCGTCTCAAAGGGATCGAGGCCGATGCGCACCGATCCGCGATTGGCCATGGCGAAAAACAGAATGACGAGCGCCAGCGGCACGAAAATGATGACGCGCAGGATGGACTTCATGACATCTTCCTCTTGCCGGGCGCCGCGCAACACGCGGGGCAGCCGCAACTCACAGCCGCCGCACGCCACTGCCGCGCGTCCCGAGATCGAGAGGACGCAGCCGCCTTGATCGCCTCAGCCCTGATAGTCTTCGTTGAGGCGCTCACGCATCTCTTTACCCGTCTTGAAAAACGGCACGCTCTTTTCCTGAACCGAGACCTGGGCGCCGGTGCGCGGATTGCGTCCTGTGCGCGCGTCCCGCTTCTTGACCGAAAAAGCCCCAAAGCCCCGCAATTCGACGCGATCGCCGCGCGCCAACGCGCTGGTGATCTCGTCGAGAATCGTGCTGACGATGGTCTCGACATCGCGCTGATAGAGATGGCCGTTTCGCCGCGCGATACGCTGAATGAGTTCCGACTTTATCATGAGCCGATCCAATAGCTTGGCGTCGAAAAAGCTGATCCGCGACGCCCCCCGAGTCAGTTTGCGGCGGAATGCTGCCAAATCGCCAAAAGGCCGTCAAGCTCGCTGGTACGTTCGAGCAGGATTGTTTTTTCTAAAAAATCAGCGATCGACGCCAATCCGGCGACGCGCGCGATTCCGGCTGCGCTCTCAATAAGCCCAAGCCGCTCAAGACTGGTTTTTTTCTTCCATTCGCGCACAGGCAAATCCTTCGCGACGCCCTTGTTGGCGACAAGCCAGTCGATCGCCTCGCGCTGACCGCCGATGAGATCGACAAGCTTGAGAGGCACGCCTTGGCGCGCAGTGAATATGCGACCGTCGGATACTTTCGCGAGCTGCGCATCGTCGAGATTGCGCCGCTGCTGCACAAGGCCTTTGAACCAGGCGTAAGAATCGGCGACAAGGCTCGCCACAGCCTCCCGCGCGGCCGGACTCGTAGGCTCGAGCCCGTTCGGCGCGGCCTTGAGCGGCGACGATTTGATCGTCTCGACCTCGACGCCCCAATTGTTCAAGAGCTTCGAGACATTGGGGTATTGAAACAGCACGCCGATCGATCCGACAAGCGAATTGCCCCGCGCGACGATCGTATCCGCCGCAAGCGCGGCGATATAGGCGCCGGAAGCGGCCACCGTGCCGACGACGGCGACGACCGGCTTCTTTTCGGCGACCCGCCGTAGCTCATCATAGAGTCGCTCGGACCCGGTCGTCGTTCCGCCGGGGCTTTCAATCTCCAGCAGCAACGCCTTGGCCTGCTTCGACGCGCCGATCTTTTTGATCAGCTCGACCGTATCGTCGTCGCCGACGATCATGCCCTGCAGCTCGAGGCGGGCGATATGCGGCGTGAGCTTATTGGCCGAGTCGGCGCCGCCGAGCCGAACTAACGCGACGAGGCCGGCGACGCCCAAGGCGCCAAGGGCGGCAAGGCGCCACCAGCCGAGCTTCCGGCGAAGCCTGCGGCGGTCAATCAGATAGTCCGTGTGAGTCGACATCAAACGTCCGGGTTGGCTGCGGCGCGCGGCGCGCCATTGCGCAGGAAGGTAATTGCGCGCTGAGCGATTTGGAAGACGCCGGCCTATCGGCGCGTGGCTTCGATCGCCCAGGCGAGATAATCTGGGTTCGCTTCGGTCACGTCGACGCGCAGGATTTCCGGTGTCTCATAGCTGTGCTGGCGGCGGACCAGTTCGGCCAGCGCGCCATAGTCCTCGCCGCGCGCTTTCATGTGCAGCAAAAATTCGGGCTCTTCGCGCATTTCGCCCTTCCAGACATAGCAGCTTCGAATGGGATGTATCTGAACGCAAGCGGCAAGTTTGGCCGAGAGCGCGGCGCGGGCGAGCGCGCGCGCCTCGTCCTCGTCGTCGACGGTCGTCACCAGGATCGCGAGTCCGCTCATGCTTCCTCAGCCGCCGACCACGGTGGTGAACACCTGGCCGCCCCGCGCCAGCGTGATTTTCCAATAATAGGAGCGTCCCGCCGTGGCCTTCTCCAAATCACGCGTCGTCTCGATCTTTTGATCATTGATGACGAGTATGACGTCGCCGCGCTGCAGATTGAGCTGTTGCGCGAAAGTGCCTTCGTCTATCTCGGATACGACCACCCCTTTGGTCGTTCCCTGGACGGACATTTCTTCGATGACCGCGGGCGAAATATTGACGACCGTCGCGCCGGCGAAGGGCGACGCGCCCTTGATCTTCACCGCGTCGCGCGGCGGCGTTTCGGGCGCCGGCGTGAGACGGATTTGCGCCGTGATCTTCTTGCCGCCGCGCAGCACGCCGAGCGTCGCCTGTCCGCCGAGCGGCTTGGTCGCCAGCCGATAACCGACCGCCTCTGGGTCGTCGGCGGTTTGGCCGTCGACCGAGACGATCACGTCGCCGCGTTTCAGGCCGGCTTCGGACGATGGGCCTTTCGGGTCGACGTCGGCCAGCAACGCGCCAGTTGGACGATCGAGCCCGAGACCGTCGGCGATCTCTTGCGAAAGCGCTTGCAGGGTCGCGCCCATCCAGGCGCGCCGCACCTGTTTGCCGCCGCCCTTCGCCGCAGCGATCACGCTCTTGACCATATTGGCGGGGATCGCGAAGCCGATGCCGACCGACCCGCCGGACTTGGAAAAAATCGCTGAATTGATTCCGACGAGGCGCCCGTTCATGTCGACGAGCGGGCCGCCCGAATTGCCGGGATTGATCGCGGCGTCGGTCTGGATGAAGAAGCCATAGTCCGAAATGCCGACATGGGTGCGCGCCAGCGCCGAAATGATGCCCTGAGTCACCGTCTGGCCGACGCCGAATGGATTGCCGATCGCCAGCGTCAGATCGCCGACTTCGAGCGCGTCGGAATCGCCAAGCTCCATGGTTGGAAAATTGGCGCCTTCGGTCAGCTTGAGCACGGCGAGATCGGTGCGCGGATCGCGCAGCAGAATCTTTGCGGGGATTTCGCGCTTGTCGGCCAGCGCCACTTTCACGTCGGTCATCCCCTCGATGACGTGATTATTGGTCACGACAAGACCGGTCTGATCGACGATTACGCCAGAGCCCAGCGACTGCGACATGTTGCGGCCAGGCATGCCGCCGCCCCCGCCAAAGAAGCGCTGGAAGACCGGATCATCGAACAGCGGATTTGCCGGCATGCGCTCGACGCGCGAGGCGAAGACATTGACGACGGCCGGTTGCGCCTTCTTGACGATCGGCGCGAAGGATAAAGCGATTTCGGCGCGGCTTCCCGGAACCACGCGCTCTTGCGCGGGCTGCGCCAGCGCCGGCCGCAGATGCGCGCCCTCGACAAAAGGCGCGAGGCCTGCGACGCAGACGAGCGCTGAGAAAAAAATCTGACGCAAAGATAGGCGCATCGGCCGCTCCCATGAGTCGCTAAGGCGTTTATAGCCTGAATCGCGACAGCGATAAGGACGCATCGTCTCAGTGTGGCGCGTAGGAAGCGCCGCCGCCAATGCGACCAAGATGGGTGTCGCGGAAGGCGGTTCCAAATTTCAGGCCGTAGCCCAGCGCGCGATCGAAGCCGATATGCGCCAGATGGATGAGCGCCAGTTGCAACAGCAGCGCGTTGTTAAAGAACAGCCCGAGGGCGCCGAGCGAGACCGGCCCGATCGTCGTATGCGCGGCGTTATAGGCGATGGCGCCGACTCGCGGACCGGCGAGATAGCCGAGCATCGATATGTCAGGGACAAGGAACAGCAAGGCGAATTGCCCCCAGCTCGCGCCCAACCGCCAATAAGCAAAAGAGGCGGCCGCCAGAAGCGCCGCCCCTTCGAATCGCAAGAGCATGTTCGGCCGGCCGGAAACATCGGATCGCGCATCGGGCCCGATCGTCATCGTTACGCCGCTTCTTCCTCGCTCTGCACAGGCCCGGAATCCTGGCCCTTGGCGTCGACGTCGCGATCGACGAATTCGATCACCGCGAGCGGGGCGTTGTCGCCATAGCGGAAGCCCGCCTTCAGCACGCGCGTATAGCCGCCGTTGCGGTCCTTGTAGCGCGGCCCGAGAACGTCGAAGAGCTTGCCGACGAGCGCCACGTCCTTGATCTGCGCAATCGCCTGGCGGCGGGCGTGGAGATCGCCGCGCTTGCCGAGCGTCACCAGCTTCTCGACGACGGGGCGCAAATCCTTCGCCTTCGGCAGCGTGGTGACGATCTGCTCATGCTTGATCAACGCCTGCGCCATATTGGCGAACATCGCCTTGCGGTGCTCATGGGTGCGCCCGAAGCGGCGCTTCTTGTGACCGTGATACATGCGGCTCTCCGTTGATTATGCGGCCGCCGTGCCAAGGAACGGCCGTCGATTATGCGGCAATCGTCAGTCAGGCTTCGGCAGTCGGAAAACCGAATGCCGACTTATGACTGCCGTCAATAATGCTCCTCGAACCTCTTCGCGAGATCGTCGATGTTCTCCGGCGGCCAGCCAGGGACCTCCATGCCAAGATGCAGACCCATCTGCGCCAGCACCTCCTTGATCTCGTTCAGCGACTTGCGGCCGAAGTTCGGGGTGCGCAGCATTTCCGCTTCCGACTTCTGGATGAGGTCGCCGATATAAACGATATTGTCGTTCTTCAGGCAGTTCGCGGAACGCACCGAAAGCTCCAGCTCGTCGACCTTCTTCAACAGCGCCGGATTGAAGGCGAGCTGCGGAATTGACGGGGCGGCCTCCTCGCGGCGCGGCTCCTCGAAATTGACGAAGACGTTGAGTTGGTCCTGCAGAATGCGCGCCGAAAAGGCGAGCGCGTCCTCGGGGCTAATCGCGCCATTGGTTTCGACCGTCAGGGTCAGCTTGTCATAGTCGAGAACCTGGCCCTCGCGGGTATTCTCGACGCGGTAGCTGACCTTCTTGACTGGCGAATAGAGGCTGTCGATCGGAATGAGGCCGATCGGCGCGTCTTCGGCGCGGTTGCGGTCGGCGGGCGCATAGCCCTTGCCGGTCGCGATGGTGAATTCGATGCGGATTTCGGCGCCCTCGTCGAGCGTGCAGATGAAGAGATCGGGGTTGAGTATCTGCACGTCGCCGGTCGCCTGGATGTCGCCGGCAGTGACGAGGCCCGGCCCGGTCTTCTTGAGCATCAGGCGCTTTGCGCCCTCGCCCTGATATTTGATGGCGATGTCCTTGATGTTGAGGACGATGTCGGTCACGTCCTCGCGCACGCCGGGGATCGACGAGAATTCATGCAGCACGCCGTCGATGTGGATCGACGTGATCGCCGCGCCTTGCAAGGACGATAGCAGGATGCGGCGAAGAGCGTTGCCGAGCGTCACGCCGAAGCCGCGCTCAAGCGGCTCGGCGACGGCCGTCGCCACGCGCTTCGGATCGTCTCCGGCGGTGACGTCGAGCTTGTTCGGCTTGATGAGTTCCTGCCAGTTCTTCTGGATGCTCACTTGGAGGCCTTTCCTTGAAGCTCCTGAATGCGGCGTCGGGGCATGGGCCGCGCGCCGCGCGAAATCAAATCAGACAATCTGGAATAACCTCAGACGCGGCGCCGCTTGCGCGGCCGGCAGCCGTTATGGGGAATCGGCGTCACGTCGCGGATCGACGTGACGGTGAAGCCCGCCGCCTGCAGGGCCCGCAGCGCCGATTCGCGGCCGGAGCCAGGGCCGGACACTTCGACTTCGAGCGTGCGCACGCCATGCTCGCCGGCCTTGCGGGCGGCGTCTTCGGCGGCCATCTGCGCGGCGTAGGGCGTCGATTTGCGCGAGCCCTTGAACCCCATCGAACCAGCGGAGGACCACGACACAGTATTGCCCTGCGCGTCGGTTATGGTGATCATGGTGTTGTTGAACGTCGAATTCACATGCGCGACGCCGGAAACGATATTCTTGCGCTCGCGGCGACGAACGCGCGTTGTGTCCTTGGCCATTGTGTTTTGCGTCCTTCAAACGCGCCCGTAGTTCCAGGCGCTAGGGATTTCAGTCGTCATGGCCGGGCTTGTCCCGGCCATCCATGCGATTGCGATCCCCGGATCAAGTCTGGGGATGTTCGTCCTAACGGACGATCACTTCTTCTTGCCGGCGATCGGCTTCGCCTTGCCCTTGCGGGTGCGGGCGTTGGTGTGGGTGCGCTGGCCGCGCACGGGAAGCTGGCGGCGATGGCGCAGGCCGCGATAGCAGCCGAGGTCCATCAGACGCTTGATATTGATCGCGACTTCGCGGCGCAGGTCGCCCTCGACCATATAGTCGCGGTCGATGGTCTCGCGAATTTGCAGGACTTCCGCGTCGGTGAGCTGCGCCACGCGCCGCTCGGACGGGATGCTCACCTTCTCGCAAATCTCCGACGCCTTCTTGGGGCCGATGCCGTGGATATATTGGAGCGCGATGACGACGCGCTTATTGGTCGGAATATTGACGCCTGCAATACGGGCCACTTGTCTCTCCATCTGAGAGGAGCCTTAAGCTCCGGGATTGCGTCCGCGTCCGGTGGAGCCCGGCCCTTGCGGACGGTCGCGAACCGTTTTCATACGAAAACAGGCCCCGCCCCCCGATCCGGGAGCCGGAGCCGCCTGTTCGACGATATGAAGACCGCCTATCTAGGGGTGGTTGGCCTTAGGGTCAAGCGGCTTCACGAAAATATTAGCCGCGGCTGACTGCCGCGCTGAGCGCGCGGTCGATCGCCGCCGTCACCTCGTCGATCGGCGCCATGCCGTCGATCTTGGTCAGCTGGCTGCGTCCGGCGTAATGGGCGGAGACCGGCGCGGTCTGGGCGCGATAGGCCTCGACCCGCGTTCTGAAGCTCTCCGGATTGTCGTCGGCGCGCACCTCGCCGCCCGCGGCGACGGTCTCGTCCACCCGCCTGCGCATCCGATCGACGAGCGCGCCTTCGTCGACGGCGAGTTCGAGCACGGCGTCGAGCGCGAGGCCCCTGCGGTCGAGCAGTTGTTGCAGGGCCTCGGCCTGGGCCACGGTGCGCGGAAAGCCGTCAAGGATGAATCCCTTGGCGCAGTCCGGCGAATTCAGCCGCTCGTCGATCAGGCCGATCACGACCTCGTCCGGCACCAGCCTGCCGGCGTCCATGATCTCCTTGGCCTTGAGACCAAGCGGCGTTTTCGCCGCGACCGCCGCGCGCAGCATGTCGCCGGTCGAAAGCTGCGGCACGCCGTGCCTTTCGACCAAACGCGCCGCCTGCGTTCCCTTGCCGGCCCCGGGCGGGCCGAGCAGCACCAGCCTCATCGGGCGCGTTTCCCGCCGCGAAGCTTGGTCTTGCGGATCAGCCCCTCATACTGCTGCGCCTGCATATGGCCGTGAATCTGGGCCACCGTATCCATGGTGACGCTGACGACGATGAGCAGCGACGTGCCGCCGAAATAGAAGGGCAGATTGGCGTAGGCGATCAGACCTTCCGGAATGAGGCAGATGATGGCGAGATAGGCGGCGCCGAGCACGGTGACGCGCATCAATACGTCGTCGATGAATTTCGCCGTGCGCTCGCCGGGCCGGATGCCGGGCAGGAAGCCGCCATGCTTCTTGAGATTGTCCGCCGTCTCGACCGGATTGAACACGATCGCGGTGTAGAAGAAGGCGAAGAAGACGATCAATCCGACATAGGCGAGCATATACAGCGGCCGGCCGTGACCGAAATAGGCGGAAATCGTCGCGAAAATGCTTTCGCTGCCGGTCGACTGGTAGAAATTCGCCACCGTCGTCGGCAGAAGCAGCAATGACGACGCGAAGATCGGCGGAATGACGCCGGACGTGTTGAGCTTCAGCGGCAGGAAGGACGTCTGTCCTTCATAGACCCGATTGCCATGCTGGCGCTTGGGATAGGTGATCAGCAGGCGCCGCTGCGCGCGCTCCATGAAGACGATGAAGGCGACGACGGCGAGCGACATGACGATCACGCCGATGATCAGCCCGGTCGAGATCGCGCCCTGGCGCCCCAATTCCAGCGTCGACACGATCGCCGACGGGAAGGCGGCGACGATGCCGGCGAAGATGATCAGCGACGATCCGTTGCCGATGCCCCGCGAAGTGATCTGTTCGCCGAGCCACATCAGGAACATCGTGCCGCCGACGAGCGTCACGACCGTGGTGATCCTGAAGAAAAGGCCCGGATCAGTTACAACGCCCGGCTGGCCCTCGAGCCCGATCGCCATCGCATAGGCCTGGAAGGTCGCGAGCGCGACGGTGAGGTAGCGCGTATATTGATTGAGGACCTTACGGCCCTGTTCGCCCTCTTTCTTCAGCGATTCAAGCGTCGGAATGACCGACGTCAGCAGCTGAATGATGATCGAAGCCGAAATATACGGCATGATGTTGAGCGCGAAAATCGCGCGGCGCTGCACCGCGCCGCCCGCGAACATGTTGAAGAGCTCGAGCATGCCCTTCGACTGGCCGAAGAAGCTTTTCGCGAAGGCTTCGGGGTCGATGCCGGGCAGCGGCACATAAGTGCCGAGGCGATAGACGATCAGCGCGCCCAGCGTGAACCAGATGCGCTTCTTCAATTCTTCGGATTTGCCGAAGGCGGAGAGATTGACGTTGGCCGCGAGCTGCTCGGCTGCCGATGCCATGAAGAAACTCCCCTGTCGCGCCGCTGTCGACGCGACGCATTTCGTTGGGCGGAGCGCTCAAATAAGCGGTTGGCGCGAGGCTCGCCCGCTCCGTTCGGAGCGCCTGATATAAAACGGCGCGGCCGCTCATGCGAGAGCGGCAGCGCATTTTGCTTTATTGCGCCGTCGACTCGCCGGCGAGAAGCTTCACCGAGCCGCCCGCCCCTTCGATCGCGGCGACAGCGGACTTCGAGGCCGCCGCGACCTCGAAGGCGAGCTTCGCCTTCAATTCGCCCTGGCCGAGGATTTTCACCCCGTCGCGCGCCTTGGTGACGACGCCCGCCGCCAGCAGCGCATCGAGCGTCACCGGCGCATTGGCGTCGAGCTTGCCGGCGTCGACCGCCTGCTGAACCCGCCCGAGATTGACCTCATTGTAGTCGATCGAGAAGGGATTGTAGAAGCCGCGCTTAGGCAAACGACGATGCAGCGGCATCTGGCCGCCCTCGAATCCCTTGATCGCAACGCCGGCGCGCGCCTTCTGGCCTTTCACGCCGCGGCCGCCGGTCTTGCCTTTGCCGGACCCGATGCCGCGACCGACGCGCATGCGGTCCTTGCTTGCGCCGGGATTGTCGGAAATTTCGTTGAGTTTCATGGCCGCGTCCTCACTTCCCGGCGACGGTCTTGCCGTCGACGATTTTGACGAGATGCGCGACCTTGGCGATCATGCCGCGCACGGCCGGCGTGTCTTCCAGCGCGCGGCGGCGGCCGATGCGCGTCAGGCCGAGGCCGAGAAGCGTACGGCGCTGACGTTCGGGACGACCGATCGCACTGCCGGTCTGCTCGACGACGATCTGCTGCTTGCTCTTCGTCATGGGTCGTCTCCTTACGCGTCGACGGCGTCGGCGTCGACGCCCTGACGGCGCGACTGCAGCACCGAGACTTTCAGCGAGCGACGCGCCGCGACCGAGCGCGGCGAATCCTCATGGCCGAGCGCATTGAATGTCGCCCGGATCATATTGTACGGGTTCGATGAGCCCTGGCTCTTCGCCACCACGTCATGCATGCCGAGCGTCTCGAAGACGGCGCGCATCGGACCGCCGGCGATGATGCCCGTGCCCGCCGGCGCCGCGCGCAGAATGACGCGGCCCGCGCCATGGCGGCCGTGAACGTCATGATGCAGCGTGCGGCCCTCGCGCAGCGGCACGCGGATCAGCGCCCGCTTCGCTGCTTCGGTCGCCTTGCGGATCGCCTCAGGCACTTCGCGCGCCTTGCCATGTCCGTAGCCGACGCGGCCCTTCTGGTCGCCGACGACGACGAGCGCGGCGAAGCCGAAACGCCGGCCGCCCTTGACCACCTTGGCGACGCGATTGATGTGGACCAGGCGGTCCACAAATTCGCTGTCGCGCTCCTCACGATCACGATCGCGGCCGCGACCGCCTTCTCCTTCACGCGCCATTTTCTCTTCCGTCACTTACGCGACGCTCTCGCGCCGCTCGCTTCGTTAATTGCCGATCCTTCGGATCGGCGCCCGGCGCATTCGCGCTATTGGCGCACGCCCCAACAAGGCGCGCGCCGCTTCTTAAAACTCCAGGCCACCCTCGCGGGCGCCGTCGGCCAGCGCCTTGACGCGGCCGTGATACATGTAAGCGCCGCGGTCGAACACGACCTGTTTGACGCCCTTGGCGACGGCGCGTTCGGCGAGAAGCTTGCCGACGACTTTCGCCGCGTCGACATCCGCGCCGGTCTTCAGACCCTCGCGATTGTCCTTCTCGAGCGAAGAGGCGGCGACGACCGTCGCGCCCTTCTCGTCGTCGATGATCTGGGCGTAGATCTGCTTCGACGAGCGAAACACCGACAGACGCAGCCGCCCATTGGCGCGCTCACGGATCGCCCGGCGCACGCGCGCCTTACGACGCTGTTCGACTTTGACATCCCTGGCCATGGCGGGTCCTTACTTCTTCTTGCCTTCCTTACGGAAGATGAATTCATTGGCGTATTTGACGCCCTTGCCCTTATAGGGCTCGGGGCCGCGCAGGGCGCGAATTTCGGCGGCGACCTGACCGACCTGCTGCTTGTCCATGCCGCTGACGGTGATTTCCGTCGGCTTCGGCGTCACGATCGCGATG
Source organism: Methylocystis sp. (assembly GCF_050246715.1). Taxonomy (NCBI): domain Bacteria; kingdom Pseudomonadati; phylum Pseudomonadota; class Alphaproteobacteria; order Hyphomicrobiales; family Methylocystaceae; genus Methylocystis; species Methylocystis sp. Next base: position 8,100 of record NZ_JBFWVN010000029.1, on the reverse strand, counting down.
CCGGCCGGAATCGGAAAATTCACGTCATGCGAATAGCCGAGCGCGAGTTGCAAGGTCTTGCCCTGCACCGCGGCACGATAGCCGACGCCGGTGATTTCGAGCTTCTTTTCAAAGCCTGACGTCACGCCGACGACGAGATTGTTGATCCGGGCCCGCGCCGTGCCCCACAAGGCGCGCGCGCGCTTGGTTTCATTGCGCGGGTCGACCTTGAGGGCGTTATCCTGCTGGACGACGGAAACCTCGTCGGGAACCAGGAACTCCATCTGGCCCTTCGCGCCCTTCACCTGCACGAGCTGACCGTCCACCTTGGCGGTGACGCCGGCGGGAACGACGACAGGCTTCTTGCCGATACGAGACATTGTTGCAAATCCTGTTTGATGAGGCGCAAGGTCTAGAAGACCTTGCACAGCACCTCGCCGCCGACATTGTTTTCGCGCGCCGCGTGATCGGCCATCACGCCCTTCGGCGTCGACACGATGGTGACGCCGAGGCCGTTCGCCACGCGCGGCACCGCGCCGACCGCCGCATAGACGCGGCGGCCCGGCCGCGACACGCGTTCGATCTGCTTGATCACCGGCTCGCCGTCGAAATATTTCAGCTCGATCTCGAACTCGGTGCGGCCATTGCCGAAGTCGGTGCTGCTATAGCCGCGGATATAGCCCTCTTCCTTCAGCACGTCGAGCACATGGCCGCGCAGCTTCGAGCCCGGCGAGGACACTTTGTCCTTGCGGCGCATCTGCGCATTGCGGATGCGGGTGAGGAGATCGCCCAACGGATCGTTGATCGCCATTTATTCGTCTCCTTACCAGCTCGACTTCACAAGTCCGGGTACGAGGCCGCGGGAGCCGAGTTCGCGCAGCGCAATGCGCGACATTTTCAACTTGCGATAAAAGGCGCGCGGACGGCCCGATACTTCGCAGCGGTTGCGCACGCGAACCTGCGCAGAATTGCGCGGCAGTTCAGCGAGCTTGAGACGCGCCTCGAACTGCTCTTCGACGGTCAGCGACTTGTCCTTCGCGAGCGCCTTCAGCCGCGCGCGACGCCCCGCATAGGACTTCACGAGCCTTTGCTTCCGCTTGTTGTTTTCAATCGCGCTTTTCTTCGCCATTGCCAGTTTCGCCTTTCGGTATCCGCGTTTGAGGAGCCGTTACGCCCTCACTGCCGGAACGGGAAATTGAACGCCTTCAACAAGGCGCGCGCCTCTTCGTCAGTCTTGGCCGTCGTGCAGACGATCACGTCCATGCCCAGGATCGACTCCGCCTTGTCGTAATCGATTTCGGGAAACACGATGTGCTCCTTGATGCCGAGCGCATAATTGCCGCGTCCGTCGAACGACTTCGGATTCAAGCCGCGGAAGTCGCGCACGCGCGGCAAAGCGACGGTGATCAGCCGGTCGAGGAACTCGTACATGCGGGTCTTGCGCAAAGTCACCTTCGCGCCGATCGGCATGTTCTCGCGCAGCTTGAAGGTCGAAATCGCCTTGCGGGCGCGGGTGACGACCGGCTTCTGCCCGGCGATGAGGCCGAGATCCGCCGCAGCCGCCGTCGCCTTCTTGCTGTCATTGACGGATTCGCCGACGCCCATGTTGAGCACGATTTTCTCGATCGTCGGCACTTCAAGCGCGTTCTTGTAGCCGAACTGCTTGGTGAGCGCCTCGCGCACGACCTCGTCATAGTGCTTCTTCATGCGCGGCGTATAACCGGCGTCGAGAGCCGCAACCTTCGCCGGCTTTTCCTTGGCGGCGGGCTTTTCGGCGGATTTGGCGGCCTTCTTCGGCTCCTTGGCCTCCGCGCCCTCGGCGGCGGGCTTTTGAGCCTTGGCGGGCTTTTCGGCCTTCGGCTTCTTTTCCTCAGCCATCGATCAATTCTCCGGAACGCTTGGCGACGCGGACCTTGCGGCCGTCGTCGAGAATCTTGAAGCCGACGCGCGTGGGCTTGCCGTCCTTGGGATCGGCGAGCGCGAGGTTCGACAGATCGATCGGCGCGGCCTTGTTGACGATGCCGGCCTCGCGATCCTTGGTCTGGCGCTGATGGCGCTTGACCATATTGACGCCGTTGACGACGGCGCGGCCTTCGCTCGGAATCACGCGAACCACCTCGCCGCCGCGGCCCTTGTCGCGGCCAGCGAGAACGACGACCTTGTCGCCCTTCTTGATCTTGGCGGCCATTACAAAACCTCCGGAGCGAGCGAGATGATCTTCATGTGGTTCTTGGCGCGCAGCTCGCGCGGCACCGGTCCGAAAATACGGGTGCCGATCGGCTCCTTCTGATTGTTGATCAGCACCGCGGCGTTCGAATCGAACCGAATGACGGAGCCGTCCGCACGTTTGATGTCCTTCGAGGTGCGCACGACGACGGCCTTGAGCACGTCGCCCTTCTTGACGCGGCCGCGCGGAATCGCCTCCTTGATCGACACGACGATGATGTCGCCGACCCCGGCGTATTTGCGCTTGGATCCGCCCAGCACCTTGATGCACATCACGCGGCGCGCGCCGGAATTGTCGGCGACGTCGAGATTGGTCTGCATCTGAATCATGGCTTACCCGCCTTTCGTTCCGGTCTGGTTTCGGCAAGCCCGCTGTGGAGCGCGCCGACTTCGTCCGGAGGTTTGTTCGTCCGACTACGCCTTGGCCGCCTCTTCGACGACGCGCCAACGCTTCAATTTCGAAATCGGCGCGGTCTCTTCGATCGTCACCGTATCGCCTACCTTGAACGCGCCACTCTCGTCATGGGCGTGATAGTTTTTCGTGCGGCGCACCGTCTTTTGAAACAGCGGATGGGTGAAACGGCGCTCGACCTTCACCACCACGGTTTTGCTCTGCTTGTCGCTGACGACGACGCCCTGGAGAATTCGCTTCGGCATGGCGCTTTAACCTTGCTCCTTGACGCGCTTCTGCGCGGCGATGGTTTTGGCGCGGGCGATGTCGCGACGAACGACGCGCACGCGTGAGGTGTTCTCGAGCTGGCCGGTCGCCCGCTGGAAGCGCAGATTGAACTGCTCCTTCTTGAGCTTCAGCACTTCATCATTGAGCTGATCTTCGGTCATCGCCTTGATGTCGGAGAGGCGCTGCTTGGATTTCATCACGTCCCCCTTATTCTGCGATGCGTTCGATGAAGCGCGTCTTGATCGGCAGCTTCGCGGCGGCGAGCGTCAAGGCTTCGCGCGCGAGCGGCGCCGGCACGCCGTCGATCTCGAACATGATGCGGCCGGGCGCGACGCGCACCGCCCAGAATTCCGGCGCGCCCTTGCCCTTGCCCATGCGCACTTCGGTCGGCTTCTTGGAGACCGGCACGTCGGGGAAGATGCGAATCCAGACGCGGCCGGCGCGCTTCATATGGCGCGTCATGGCGCGGCGCGCCGCTTCGATCTGGCGCGCGGTGATGCGCTCCGGCTCGAGCGCCTTCAGGCCGAACTGACCGAAGTCCAGCGAATAGCCCGCCTTGGAGGCGCCCCGGATGCGGCCCTTGAAGGCCTTGCGGAACTTGGTGCGTTTGGGTTGCAGCATGATAGCGCTCTTTGATCTTGATCGTTACGCCGCGTCGCGCGGTTCGCGCGGTTCGCGACGACGGCGTTCGCCGCCGCGATCGCGATCGCGGTCATGATGATCGCCGCCGCCGGCGGCCTGTTCGGCCGCCTTCTTGTCCTGCGCCATCGGATCATGTTCGAGGATTTCGCCCTTGAAGATCCAGACCTTGATGCCGCAGGCGCCATAGGCGGTATGCGCGGTCGCCGTGCCGTAATCGACGTCGGCGCGCAGCGTATGGAGCGGCACGCGGCCCTCGCGATACCATTCGAGACGCGCGATTTCGGCGCCGCCGAGACGACCCGAGCAATTGATGCGAATGCCCTGCGCGCCGAGACGAATCGCCGACTGCACGGCGCGCTTCATCGCGCGGCGGAAGGCGACGCGGCGCTCGAGCTGCTGCGCGATCGACTCGGCGACGAGCGCGGCCTCGGTTTCTGGCTTGCGCACTTCGACGATGTTGATCACGACTTCGCTGCCGGTGAGCTTGCCGACGAGCTTGCGGATTTTGTCGATATCCGCGCCCTTCTTGCCGATGACGACGCCGGGACGCGCCGAATGGATCGTCACGCGGCACTTCTTGTGCGGGCGCTCGATGACGATTTTCGACACCGCCGCCTGCTTCAAGGTTTTCGCCACCGCCTCGCGGATCGCCATGTCCTCATGCAGCAGCTTGGCGTATTCGCCCTTATTGGCGAACCAGCGCGAATCCCAGGTGCGGTTGACGCCCAGTCGCAGCCCGATCGGATTAACCTTCTGACCCATGGTCTCTATCCTTTAGGCGTTGGCTTGCGCTTCGACTTCGCGCACGATGATCGTCAGATTGGCGAAGGGCTTCTCGACGCGACTCGCCCGTCCGCGGGCGCGGGCATGGAAGCGCTTCATCACTAGCGCCTTGCCGACATAGGCCTGAGCGACGACAAGGTCGTCAACGTCGAGGCCGTGATTGTTCTCGGCGTTGGCGATGGCGCTTTCGAGTGTCTTCTTCACCTCATGCGCGATCCGCTTTCTAGAGAATTCCAGATCGGCGAGCGCGCGCTCCACCTTCTTGCCGCGGATCAGCTGCGCGAGCAGATTGAGCTTTTGCGGCGACACGCGCAGCATGCGCGCGACCGCCTTCGCTTCGTTTTCCGCAAGCCGGGGCGGATTGGCTTCCTTCGACATCGTTAGCCCCTCTTAGCCTTCTTGTCGGCCGCATGGCCGTGGAAGGTGCGCGTCGGCGCGAACTCTCCAAATTTATGCCCGATCATGTCTTCTGACACGGACACGGGAATATGCTTCTGGCCGTTGTGGACGCCGAAGGTCAGTCCCACGAATTGCGGGAGAATCGTGGAGCGGCGGCTCCAGATTTTGATCACTTCGGAACGGCCCGAGGCGCGCGACGTCTCGGCCTTCTTGAGAAGATAGCCGTCAACGAACGGTCCCTTCCAAATCGAGCGCGTCATGGGTTAGCCCTTCTTCTTGCGATTGTGCCGCGAGGACACAATGAAACGGTCGGTGGACTTATTGGTGCGGGTCTTCTTGCCCTTGGTCGGCTTGCCCCAGGGCGTGACCGGATGACGGCCGCCCGAGGTGCGGCCCTCGCCACCGCCGTGCGGATGGTCGATCGGGTTCATCGTGACGCCGCGGTTGTGCGGACGGCGGCCGAGCCAGCGTGAACGGCCGGCCTTGCCGATCGAAGTGTTCATATGATCGGGATTGGACACGGCGCCGATCGTGGCGAAGCACTGGCCGTGCACGAGGCGTTGCTCGCCCGAGTTCAGCCGGATGATCACATAGCCTTGGTCGCGGCCGACGATCTGCGCATAGGTTCCGGCCGAACGGGCGATCGCGCCGCCCTTGCCGATTTTCATCTCGACATTGTGGACGATCGCGCCCACCGGAATGTTGGCGATCGGCATGGCGTTGCCGGGCTTCACGTCGACCTGATTGCCGGCGATCACCTCGTCGCCGACGGAGAGCCGCTGCGGCGCGAGAATATAGGCGAGTTCATTATCGGCGTAGCGGATAAGCGCGATGAAGGCCGTGCGATTGGGATCATATTCGAGCCGTTCGACCTTGCCCGGCACGTCGAGCTTGCGCCGCTTGAAATCGACCAAGCGATAGGCCTGCTTATGGCCGCCGCCGCGAAAACGCACGGTGACGCGGCCGGCGTTGTTGCGCCCGCCCTTCGAGGTCTTGCCCTCGGTCAGCGTCTTGACCGGCTTGCCCTTGTAGAGCTCTCTGCGGTCGACGATGACGAGCTGGCGAAGGCTCGGCGTGACCGGCTTGAATGTCTTCAGCGCCATAGTTCTATCCCCACGCCTTCCTTACAGTCCGGTCGTCACGTCGATCTTGTGGCCCTCGGCGAGGGTCACCACCGCCTTCTTGGCGTCGCTCTGCTGGCCGCGCTGGCCGCGAAACGTCTTGATCTTGCCCTTGCGCACCAGCGTGTTGACGCTCTCGACCTTGACCTCGAAGAGGCCTTCGACCGCCGCCTTGATTTGCGGCTTGGTCGCGGTCTTGGCGACATTGAAGACGACTTTGTTGCTCTCCGAGGCGAGCGTCGCCTTCTCGGTGATGACCGGCGATACGATCACGTCGTAATGGCGAACGTCCTTGCTCATTTCAGTCGCGCCTCCAGCGCGTCCACGGCGGCGCGGGTCAGGACCAGCTTCTTGCGGCGGAGAATGTCGTAAACATTGACGCCTTCGACGGGCAGAACGTCGATCTTCGGGATGTTGCGGGCGGCGAGCGCGAAATTATTCTGCGGCGCGCCGCCGACGATGATGATCGCGTTCTCGAGGCCCGTCTTGGCGAAGCTGGAAGCGAGCGTTTTCGTCTTCGGCTCGGCGAGCTCCGCGGTCTCCCAAACGATGATGCCGCCGTCCTTCGCCTTCGCCGACAGAGCGTGCTTCAGCGCGAGCTGGCGCACCTTCTTTGGCAGATCATGCTCATGACTGCGCACCAGCGGGCCGAAGGCGCGTCCGCCGCCGCGGAACTGCGGCGCGCGCGCCGAGCCGTGACGGGCGCCGCCGGTGCCCTTCTGCTTATGCAGCTTCTTGCTCGTTCGCGCGATGTCGGCGCGATTCTTCACCGCATGGGTGCCGGCGCGCCGCTTGGCGAGCTGCCAGCGGATCATGCGGAAGATGAGGTCCTTGCGCGGCTCAAGGCCGAAGACCTCATCGGAGAGTTCGATCGAACCGGCCGCCTGGCCGTCGAACGACGTGACGTCGATCTTCACGGCTCAGTCCTCCTTCTTCTCGTCTTGGGGCGCGGCGGCTTCGGCCTCGCCATCGCCATTCAGCCGGAACTTGCCCGGCTGCGGCGCATCCTTGGGAAGCGCGCGCTTCACCGCATCACGAACGAAAATCCAGCCGCCGGCGGTGCCCGGCACCGCGCCTTCGACGAGCAGCAGACCGCGATCGGGATCAGTTCGCACCACGCGCAGATTTTGCGTAGTGACCCGCTCGACGCCCATATGGCCGGCCATTTTCTTGTTCTTGAAGGTCTTGCCGGGGTCCTGGCGGCCGCCGGTCGAACCATGCGAACGATGCGAAATCGAGACGCCGTGCGAGGCGCGCAGACCGCCGAAGCCCCAGCGCTTCATCGGACCGGCGAAGCCCTTGCCGGTCGACGTTCCGGTCACGTCGACGAACTGGCCGACGACAAAATGATCCGCGGTGATCTCGGCACCGATCGGCAGCAGCTCTTCTTCCTTCACGCGGAATTCGGCGAGCTTCAGCTTCGGCTCCACCTTCGCCGCCGCGAAACGCGCGCGTTCGGCTTTGGAGACATTCTTCACCTTGGCGCGGCCGATGCCGAGTTGAACGGCGGTGTAGCCGTTCTTTTCCATGGTCCGCTGCGCGACGACCTGACAGCCGTCGAGCTTTAAGACCGTGACCGGCACATGCTCGCCCGCCTCCGTGAAGACGCGGGTCATTCCGACCTTTTGCGCGATGACGCCCGACCGCATGATCCAATCCTTCGCAAAGCGCGCTCGCTGCTATTGAGGAGCGCCGCCTGAATTTCCTTAGAGCTTGATCTCGACGTCGACGCCCGCCGCGAGATCGAGCTTCATCAGCGCGTCCACCGTCTGCGGGGTGGGGTCGACGATGTCGAGGACGCGCTTATGCGTCCTGATCTCGAACTGTTCGCGCGACTTCTTGTCGATATGCGGCGAACGGTTCACCGTGAATTTTTCGATGCGCGTCGGCAGCGGAATCGGACCGCGGACCTGAGCGCCGGTGCGCTTGGCCGTCGAGACGATTTCCTTCGTCGACGTGTCGAGAATCCGGTGATCGAACGCCTTGAGGCGAATCCGGATATTTTGACCGTTCATTGTCTCATCCTTTGGGACCGCGAGCGGTTCTGCTCGCCTTCATGCGCCGCGCGAATGTCGCGCGGCCTTGTTCACAAGAGCGAGCGCTTGGCCCGCGGCCCAGATTCGCTTTACTCGATGATGCTGGCGACGACGCCGGCGCCGACCGTTCTTCCGCCTTCGCGGATGGCGAAGCGCAGCTTCTCCTCCATCGCGATCGGCACGATCAGCACGACGTCCATCGTCACATTGTCGCCCGGCATCACCATCTCGACGC
>NZ_JBFWVN010000028.1:0-39161 GCF_050246715.1 Methylocystis sp. | reverse complement strand
CAGCGTCAGATACGGCGCAACCAACGACCATTCTTCATCACTGATATCAGACGGATAAGGCTTGCGAATCGGAACCATCCGATTCCATTAAACCCATCCCTCCCGAAAGTACATAACACCCTCTAGTCGCTGCTTCGCCGGACGAGTATGTCGCACGCCAGCAGCCTGAAATTTGCTGGTTACTCTACAAGTGACGAAACAGGATGGACATTATCTATCGTCCGATTGGGATCATCCGAAGCCCTTTCAAAACCTTAAGCGATATGCCCGTCCAGCCGGTCAGCGACGCGAGCGCAAACGGTTTTGTTGAGATCGACCCGCAATATCAGGAAGGGTTGCGTGACGTCGAAGGTTTTTCGCACCTGATATTGATCTACCACTTTCACAGAGCGCAGCCGTCCAAGCTTAGTGTTTTGCCATTTCTCGATACGAGTCCCCGCGGTGTTTTTTCGACGCGTGCTCCGTCGCGTCCCAATCCAATCGGCCTCTCGATTGTCGGATTGCGCGAGATCAACAAGAATCGTCTCTCGGTGACTCAGCTCGATATATTGGACGAGACGCCGCTGATCGACATAAAGCCTTACGTTCCCGAATTTGACGCGCATCCCGAAGCGTACGGCGGATGGTTCGAACGTTCGCGCGGCGCCGCACGCAAAAAGCTCTCAGACGACCGGTTTGAGTGATTGGACGGGCATGGAGGCGAATGCGACCGCGAGCCGTCAATGGCTCGCGCTGTGCGAAATATCTGCCCGGGGCGCCCCTAACGATTGCGACGCGTTTCCGATAGCTTCGGTCGCAACAGCGAGGGCTGCGAATCATGAGCTGGCGGAAAAAGCTTTTGGAAAAGCTGCCGGAGCGCGATCCGCGGCCGATCTATGTCGCGGCCTTCGGACTGCTGATGTCCGTCGTGAGCTACGCCATTCCCGACGAGCGCTTGGCCGGCGCCTTTTTTGGCTCCGGCCTGATCACGGCGGCCTTTTGCGTCGTCTACTGGCTCGCCAATCCCACCGGCGGCCTTGATTGAGACGGTCCTTCGAAGTCCTCTGATAGAATCCCGGCTGCTCGGTTCGCTGGGCCTGTCATTCCCGGCAGCCGAAGGCTGGCCGGGAATCCAGAGCAACTTTCAGATGCTTGTTGTGACTCTGGACTCCCGATCGCGCTTCGCGCGTCGGGAATGACATTCAAGCCCTTGCGCGCCTACAGCAGATTGCCCTCGGAGATCGCGCGAAGGGCGAAGCCGAGCGCGATGATGCCCCAACCTTTGAACAGTAGGTCGACGCCCAGAAAGGTGCCGATCGCCCAAAGGCCGGTGAACGGCCAGCCGACCACCAAAAGCGCGCCGAGAATCAGCGCGACGCCGCCCTGAATGAAATACATCCAGAGCCCTTCGATGTGGGACGTGAAGGCGAAGCCAATGATCAGCACGCCTTCGGCGATGAAATAGAAGCCGACAAGCAGCGTGATCGCCTCGGCGCCCATCGCCGGCCGCGTCAGAAGCATGAGTCCGACGATCGCCAGAAGGACCGCCCAAAGCACATGGACGAAAAAGTCGGTCCACAGGCCCGCCGTCGTAAAGGCGAAAACGAGAACGGACACGGCGCTGACGATGAGCAGAACGCCGAAGAACCCGACCGTGAGGATGGTCGCCATCCTGGCGCGCAGGATCGCGATGATTCCGAGCGCTCCCACCAATATGCCAAGGGCGATGACCCAGCCCCAATGAACGGCGAGGACGTCGGGGGCGCTTGAAACGAAAGAGTCAAACTGTCGCTGCATCTAAGTCATCCATGGCAAGGTTGCGAAAATCCGATCTTTGCCGATCGACGGCAAATAGCAAGCCGATAATTGCGACGAGACGATTTCACCGGCGACGGCGTTCTACTCAGCCAAAATCTCGAATAGATTACGCCCAGCATCGCGTTCTTAAAAAACATGGAAGCCGAGCGCAGTTACGAGCCGCTGACCCATGACTCTCGCGCGGCTCAGCGCGGTTGCGCAGGACGTATTGCGCGACCGGGTTTTTCGAACGCCAGTCGGGCGCCAATACAAGGACCGGCTGATTCTGCTGGCGCTCCGCCAGGGCGGGGCGCAGCATTATGTGGACGGCGTGACGGGCGTCAAAGATCTCGATGTCTGGGCGTTCTTTCGCGGCGGATTCGGGAAGCCCTTTCCCTAGCGCGCGCGATGGAGCGCCGATTTCGGACCTTCCCGCCTCGGCCGCCATCCGGCTGACGAGGGATATCTGGGGCGGCGCGTCGATATGATGGGCCGCTCGATTCCAGCGGTCGATACGAACGGCCAAGACGCAGTCGTCGCCTGGCTCCATGGCCGCAGCAAAGGCGCCAGACTTCTCGTCAGACGTCCGGCGATCGGGCTTTTTCCACAGGCGCTTTTCGCAAAGTCGCTCTGGTCGCCGAAATCGCCATCGTAAACTGCCCGGCTTAGCCGCCCTGGCTGCCGAGATGCGCGATTTGCGCGGCGCTTGCGCCGGAAGCTCAACGCGCGTTTCCTGGCGCCTTGGCGGTTCAGGAGCGGGAAAGGCACATGAAATTCATTCGATCGGCAGCCTTTATCTCAGCTCTGCTCTTCCCGGTCGCGGCCGTCGGCGCCGAGAGGAGCCGCTCCGTCATTCCGCTGAATTTGACCGAGGGTGAATATCTCGGCGGGCGCATATATCTGCAAGTCCGCATCGGCAATGTCATGGGGCCCATGCGCCTTGACACGGGAGCCTCGAGCACGCGCATCAGGCTCGCGACCTGGAACAAGGACATGCCGGCGCTCGGCGAAAGCGTCTCGACCGGAGCGTCAGGCGCGACAGTGCAATGCGATGACGTCGAAGCGCCGAAGGTCGAACTCGTCGCCAGTGAGGGAAACAATGTCGCGCGAATCAATTATGAGATCGCGCGCTGTCCGACGGACGGCGGCGACGACCTCTTGGGGCTCGATTTCTTCCGGGGCGCTCGCTTCAGCCTCGATATCGATCGCCGCGAGCTTGTCTTTTTCGGCGACATGACGGCGAATAGCCAGCCTAAGCCGCTTCGGCGGTTGGGACCCGATAAACGTCTCGTCGGCGTCGACCTACGCTTCGGCAGGACGGCTTCGGTCGGGCTGTTCGACTCGGGCGCGGAAGTTTCGGCGGTCGATCAGCGATTTATACGCAAGCATAAACGGCTTTTCACCGCCGTGAACGCCGACGCGCGCGCGAGCGGCGTCGCCGGCGCCCGTATTGCCTCGAAAGTGTATAAGATCAAGTCGCTCGACTTGGGCCACGGCCGCGTGCTGCGCGATGTTTACGCGATCTCATACGACTTTGGCGGCTTGCGCGCCGCGCTCGGCCGCGGCGTCTCCTTCCTCATCGGCTGCAACGTCATCAGAAAATTCGTCTGGGACTTCGATTTCCGCGCGCCGGAGTCGCCGACATGGGACGCGAAGCTGAATTAGATGATCCGTCCCCGCGGCGGAGCGTGAGCCGCCGATCGCCGACGTTCAGTTCGTCATTGCGAGGAGCGAAGCGACAAAGCAATCCAGCAATCGAACTACATGTTTTGGATTGCTTCGCTTCTCTCGCAAAGACGGCGCGCCGTCGGGCGGCGCGCTAAAAATTCACTTTCGAGGAGAGATAGAAGCTGCGGCCGGGAGAGGGATAACCGTCGGCGAGCACATAATAGTCGTCGAAAGCGTTGCGCACGCCGGCCGAGAATTTGATATTGTCCCCCGGCTGATAATCGACGTTGAAGTTGGTCAGACAGTAGGCGCCGGTCCGATAGTACCATTGGCCAGTCGTTACATTCGTCCAGCGATCGCCAGCGACTTCGAGGCTAGGCGTCAAGGTCAACTCGGGAATGGGGCGGTAACCGGCGTAAAAGAACATTTTAAGGTCCGGCACCCCGGTTGGTTGGAAGTTTATGATCGAAGGCGAATAGACCCGACGGCGCATCAGCGTGACATTGCCGCCGAGCGAGAAATCCTCACGCACAAAATAATCGGCGGAGAGTTCCGCGCCCCAGAATCGGCCGCTGCCGACGTTTTGAGATTGCGTGACATTGACGCCGAACTGCGGCGCCGGCACGCTTTGAATGAGGCGGTCGACGATGCTGTAAAAGACGTCGACCGAGACTCGGCTTCCTGGCGCGAAAACACTCGACCAGCCGAGGTCGAAATTGGTGGCCCGTTCCGGCCTTAGCGCGGGATTCGACGTCGCGCCGCCAAAGCGCGTGCTGAAACGTTCGAACAGCGTCGGATAGCGGGTTCGGCTGGAGCCATTGAAGTAGACTCGGTCCGTATCGGTATAATGCCAGATGGCGGCGCCCTGATAGTTCGGGGCCTGCACATCGATGGGTCGATAGTCGATGACGCCCTGCGGAACGGCGAAGCCTTGCGCCTGGCGCAGATGCCGCCAATCCCAGCTGAAGCCCGAAACGATATCGACGTCTGGCCTTGGATGGAATGTGTTCTCGACCGCCGCCGAATAGGTGTCCTCAATGCTCGAAATGATCGGCTGGGTGAAGCAGGGAACGTTGCGCACGCAGCCCGAGCGCTTGCCTAAAATATTCCGTCCGAAATATTCCTGCCATTCGGAATGATTGTCGAGCCGATAGAAGAACAGCGCTTTCAGCGTGTCGACGTCGCCGATCTGCGTCCCCGCCTCGACCTCCGCGCCGAGCGCATAATCGGCGTAAGCGCTGTTAAAGGATTTGGGCAAAGACTGATTGAAGAAAGAAGGGTCGTCGTAGCCGACGAGCGAATTGTCAAATTTGCTCCAATAGGCGCGCGTCTTTACATAGGCCGCTTCATTGAGTTGAGTCTTTGACAGAAAATAGAGGTTCTGCACGCGCCAATAGGGCCATCGCCAGAAGCGCTGCGTGGAGAGCGGATCGGTGATGTGAAGCGGCGCGCCTTTTTGGCCGTCCTGGCGGCTGAAGGTTAAGGAATATTCGTCGGTGGCGTTGGGCGTCGCGGCCACCCGCGCATTGACGTTATAGTCTTGCGTATAGGATTGCCCGCGCATGCCCGGTCCCTGCGCCAGCGTCGAGCGATAGCTCGCTGGCAGCATCCATCCGTCGAGATTTTGGAACGTGCCGCTAAGCTGCGCATACCAAAGGTCGTGCTTCGTTCCCGCGAAACCGTAGGTCATCGGTCCCAGGAACGTTCCGTCGCGGCCGAACTCGAATCTGGTGCGCCATTCGGCTTCGATCTCTCGGGTTGGACGACGCGACACCAGATTGATCTGGCCGCCCATGCCGCCGGGACCATCAAGCACTGAAACATAGCCTTTGGCGATCTGCACTGCCGCGATGTCGGCGGTGAGAAAGCGCGCGAAATCGAGCCTGTTGTCGACCGGCAGATAGACGCGAACGCCGTCAACGGTGAGGGGCACCTGCCAGCGATCGAAACCGCGCACATAGATATTCTGTTCATTGCGGGAGTTGCCGGAGATCTGACTGTTGACGCCGGGCGCGATATTGACCGCGCTGTCGAGCGTCGGCCGCGCAAAGGTCTCCATCTGCCGGTTGGTGATCGTATAGCCGCCGAAGTCGTCGGTGTGCTGCGCGGGCGTCGGACCATTGTCGGCTTTCGCCTTTGGAGCCGTCGGGGCCGTCGACGTCGCAGGAGATGCGTCCTCGCCGGCGCCATCGCCTTCGCCGGGCTCGGCGACTCTTGTCGGAACGCCGAGGCGACGCGCCCCGACTTTGATCCGACCGAGTTCGAAGGCTTTAGGCGCATGCACTTCGATCGGCGGCAACGCCGTTTGCGCGCTTAGGGGCGCCGCAAGGGTTAGAAGCACGCCGCCTGAAATCGCCGTCGTCGTCAGCAGTCTGGTCATCATTGCCCCCATGGTCGTCAGAGAGAGTTGAGGAAAGCGAGCAGCGCCTGGCGCTTGGGTTCGGGAAGGTTGCGGAAGGCGTCGGCGGAGGTTTGCGCTTCGCCGCCGTGCCAGAGGATCGCCTCGGCCGGCGTGCGCGCCCTGCCGTCATGCAGAAAATTGGCGCCGTCGCCGCCCTTGCCGGCGAGGCTTAATCCCCAGAGCGGCGGCGTTCGCCAATCGCGCGGGCCGGCGTCGAAGTCCTCGCGGCCGTCGGCGAGCGCTTCGCCCATGTCGTGCAGCAGGAGATCGGTGTAGGGATGGATCGCAACGCCATCGAGCGCCGGCTGTAACGCAAAGTCCGCAACATGCAGCGTATCGCGATGGCAGTCCGCACAGCCGATCGCGCGAAACAGGCTTTCGCCGTCCGTGACGCGCCGATCGTCGAGATTGCGTCGCGCCGGCGGCGCGAGCGCGCGGATATAGGTTACGACAGCGTCGAGTTGCGCGTCGGTCAATTCCAGCTTCGATGCGCCGCCGAGACATGCGCTTTGAGTCGGCGCGCAGCTCTCGACGGGAAACAGCGACGAGGTTACGCCGATGTCTTCGACGAATGCATTCGCGATCTGCTGCTTGAGACTCGGCTGATTGGCTTTCAGTCCGAAGCGGCCAAGCGCGTTCCGGCCAGTCTCCACGCTGAAGACGAAATTCGGCCTGCCCCTGCCCGCAAGAATTTCGGCGTCGCTGACGGCCTCGAGCAAGCCCAGGCCGAAGACAGGCGGCGCATTGCGCAGCGAGGTCTTCGTCTGTGGCCCAAGCGCGCCATAAGCAAGATTGCGGAAGGAAAGCGTCGGCCGACGAAGCGTTATTGTTTCGCCGTCGGCAAGCGTCACATCGAATTCGGCGTAGTCGACGATCGCCTGGCCTTCGCCAGCGACGCCGGGAACGCCTTCAGGATTGAGCTGAGCGCCGTAATGTGGATGGGCGCGCGGTCCGCCATGCGCATCCCGTCCTTCGACGCTCAGCCTCGCCGCCATCGTGCGCGCGACGCCATTTTCGCTATCAGGCGCGGCGCCGCGCCCGTTCTTGACGTGGCAGGCGATACAGGAAAGCCGATTGTAGAGCGGACCGAGACCGGCAAAGTCGGGATGATCTTGCGAGGGCCCGATGATCCAGGCTTGGCGGAATATGCCGCTCCCCTTGCGAAAGCTTGCGGCATGGTCGGCGTCCAGCCCATCGATCGGCTGGATGAAGGCTTCGCTTTCAGGACCATGCGCCTCGTAGCGCGCGGCGCCGGCAAGCGCCATTGCGCAGAGCAGGACGCCGAACCGCTTCATGGCGCGGGCTCCAGGCTTTTAACAAGGTCGTACGCCTGTCGCCGCGCAGAGGCGATCTGGTCGCGCCATTGCGCGATCTGTTGCGGATCGACCGCGTCGCGACGGGCAAAGCGCTCGAGGAAGGCAGTCGCGTGCGAATCGCTTTCCGAAACAGGAATGAAGCCGGCGAATGTCCTCGCCTCGCCAAGGACCGCCATGGCCTTGGCGTCGCCAGCGAATTTATTCTCCGCGTCGTGAATCCTGCGCCATAAATCGGCGCTCTCGGCGTGGCCTTCGACAATCGCGAGATCGAATAGAAGCGCGATGAGCGAAGGCCGTCGGCGGCCAATCTCTGAATCATAGTCGAGGAGCGTCGACGCCGGCAGCGTGAAGGGATTAGCCAATCCCTCGGGGGCGTTCTGATAGGCGTCGGGTCGCGCAGGGTGCCGGCGGCTGTCGCGCTCCATCAACAAGAGCTGACCGTCTCGCGACAGCAGGAAGTCGATGAAAGCCTGCGCGCCGGCGACGTGCCTCGAGCCGGCTGTCATCGCGACATGGGCGGGGAGGAACGCCGTGCGCTCGGGATAGATTATCTCGACCGGCGCGCCATTGGCCCTGGCGATCCCGGCGATGAAATCGATCGTCAGCGCGAGGGCCGCTTTGCCTTCGCGCACTGAGGCCGCCGGCGCGAATCCGGAATCGAGCAGCGTCGCCTCGCCCGCCATCTCGCTGAGAAGTCGCCAGCCTTCCGCCCAGCCTTCGCTTTGCAGAAAAATGTCATAGAGCGCAGGCGAAAAGCCGACCTCGCCAGCGACAGGCATGGCCATCCGCCGCGCATATTCGGGAGAGGCAAGGTCGCGCCAGCGTCGCGGCGCAGAAAGTCCTGCGGCCGTCAGCGCGCCGGGATTCGCGACGATCCCATAGCCGGCGACGTCATAGGCCTCGAAAAGGCCCGTCGGGTCGGAAAGTTGCTGCGCGCCGAGCCGTCCGGGGAGCGCCGCTCGATCCACCGATATTTTGCGAAAGGCGCCGCGGTCGCGAAGCAGCGCGAAATTCGACGGCGACGGGGCCCAATAAATATCGGCGCTGCCCTGCTCCGGCTTGGACAGTTCGGCGAGCGCGTCACGCGACTGCTTCCAGACGAATTGGACATGAATTTGCGGGTGGCCGCGTTCGAATTCGCGCTCGTAGCGCGTCGTCAATTCTTCTGGAAAGCTGGTGACGACAATGATGGTCTCCTGGTCCGCCGCCATCGCAGGAACAGCGGCGAATACGCTGATAAAGCAGGAGATTGCAGCGGCGGCGAGGGCGAGGTTCATTGAGCGGACATCGTTATGTAACATAACTACATAACTATTGACTACGAACGTACTGTATAAAAGTCAATGTTAGAATTTTATGCAGATAATGGCGAATGAATAGGCGGCTTGCCGAGGATAGCGCTCATAGCGCTATGTGATTAACAAATATTACGAAAATCATGGAAGTTATTTATAAATTTCAATGCATTGTGAGCAATTGACCGTGCGCCGACGGTCGCCGATTGGGCGCCTTACGAATTTTGTTGGGCCTGACTCAACACAACAGTCGAATACCTCCGCGAAGAACCTGCCGCGATACGGCTGCGTCCGATCGCGCGCATCGCCTGCCGCCAAACTTTTTGGGTCAATCAACTATCTGCGTTTACAGGCGCTCAACGCCAAAGGGACGCTTGGCGAAGGATCGCCCTTCCTCAGCCAGTTGCCTCCGACCGTTCGACCCTGTATCGGGGCGAGAAGGCGAGGCTCGGACATGGCGGAAAGCAAAATCGATGCTTCACTGGCGCTCCGCAGCGAGGGCCGACTGCTTGTCGGGCGCGATCGCGTCAAGCTCTTGGAGGCGGTCGCGGCCCATGGCAGCATCACCAAGGCCGCCAAGGCCGCCGGCTTCAGCTATAAGGCGGCGTGGGACGCGGTGAACGCGATCAACAATCTGCTGCCGACGCCGGCCTTCGTCACCAAGGCGGGCGGCCGCAGTGGCGGCGGCGCCGAAGTGACCGAGGAGGGGCGCCGGTTGATCGCCACCTTCCACCGCCTCGAAGAAAAGCTTGCGCGCATATCGGAGACGATCGCCGAAGAAGGTCTCGCCGGCGCGGAGGATTTCCTGCTCTGGACCGCCGGCATGACGATTTCGGCGCGCAATGTTTTTCGCGCTGAAGTGATTCAGGTGAAAAAATGGCCGGTGGACGTCGAAGTAACGCTGCGCGTTTCCGAAAAGGACACGATCCTCGCGATCGTCACCAATGAATCGGCGGAGCAATTGCATCTTTCGCCAGGACGCAAGGCGCTGGCGCTCATCAAGTCGTCCTTCGTCAATCTGGCGCTCGCGACCGACGCGACGCCGCTGCGGCGCAACTGTTTTCGCGGCGTCGTCAAACAGCGGGTCGACGCCGAACGCAATAGCGAAATTCTGCTCGACATCGGGTTCGGAAAAACAATGACGGCGGTGATTCCGCGCCGCCTTGTTGAAGACATGGGATTGAAGGAAGGGGACGCCGCCCTGGCGACCTTCGATCCGTCCGATGTCATTTTGGCGGTTGAATAGCCCGATCCAAAGCCATCGATCATGGCGGCGCAACTGGAAATGGGCTCGATTCCGCAATAATGTTTCGGGTCGTTTCCGCGGTAGCCTCAGCTAAAGGAGCAAACTATGAAGCGAATTTATTTCATCGCCGCCGCCGCATTATCCTTTTGTGCGACGAACGTCTTCGCTGAAACGAAAAAGCCGACGGCCAAATGGACCTGCGAGGAATTCCTGGAGGTCGACGAGCAATTTCAGCCGAAGGTGATCTACTGGTCCTCTGCTCAGACCAAAGCAGGCAAGGCGCTTGGATCGGCCGTCGATATTGAAGGCGCCGAGAAGGTCATTCCGATGGTCATCGACGACTGCAAGAAAGCGCCGAAAGAGTCTTTCTGGAGCAAGCTGAAGGGCGCTTGGAAGAAAGTCGAGGATGACGCAAAATCGCTTGGCAAGAAGCTGTGAGGCTTTCGCCCGCGGACTGGCAATGGGACGCTGAACGATGCTTGAACTGATCGCCGTCATCCTCATCATCATGTGGCTCTTCGGACTCGTCTCCTCCTATACGATGGGCGGCTTCATCCATATTCTGCTGGTCATCGCGATCATCGTCATCCTTCTGCGCGTCATTCGGGGCCGCAGCATCCTTTAATGCGTCGATCCATGCAGAAGGCCCGGCGCCGGCAAAGTAACGCGCAGAAAATACGACGGAAATCACGCGCCACAGGCTTCGCTGCAGGTTCGGCCGCTTGATCCATGCCGCGCGATCCATTATTCGCACTCTCAAGTGATGCGGCGCGCAAATTTTGAACCTTCGCGAACGTTTGATGTTCGCGGGGGTTGGAGATAGTTTCGGTCGAGGCGGCTTGGGGGTCTCGTCTAAATGTCGCACGAGGATTTCTCGAGAGATCGTTCAGCGCCGATGGGCTCCGATCGATCGTTCGGATTCGTGATCGCTGCAGCGATTGCGATCATCAGCCTACTGCCGATTTGGCGCGGGGAAGCGCCGAGTTTCTGGGGGCTCGCCGCGGCGCTCTGCTTCGCCGCCGCGGCATTGCTTGTCCCGGCGCGATTGCGGCCGCTCAACCGGCTGTGGTTCAAGCTCGGCTTGGCGCTGCACAAGATCACCAACCCGATCATCATGGGCTTTCTGTTCTTTGGCGTGATCCTGCCGATTGCGATGCTGTTCCGGGCGCTTCGCGCCGACCCGCTCAAGCTTACGTTCGACAAGAACGCGAGTTCCTACTGGACCATGCGCAATACGCCCGACGAGGCGAGCGACATGAGCAAGCAGTTCTGAGGAGAGAGAAATATGAGTTTTCTGCTCGAGCTTTGGGACTATCTGAAAACCCGAAAGAAATACTGGATGGCGCCGGTGCTGGTGATCATGCTGCTGATCGGCGCGCTGATCGTTCTGCAAGGCACCGCGGTCGCTCCGTTCATCTACACGCTCTTCTAAATTGCGATGCGCATACTTGGCATCTCCGCCTTCTACCACGACAGCGCAGCCGCCGTGGTGGAGGATGGCGAAATCATCGCCGCCGCTCAGGAAGAACGATTCTCGCGCAAAAAGCACGACTCCCGCTTTCCGCGTCACGCTATCGATTATTGTCTTCAAGCCGCGCGCGCCACGCCTGGCGATATAGATTTCGTCGCCTTTTACGATAAGCCGTTCGTCAAATTCGAACGGCTGCTCGAAACCTATGTCGCCTTCGCGCCGCGCGGATTCCAGTCTTTCAAGACGGCGCTGCCGCTGTGGCTGCGGGAAAAGCTATTCCAGAAATCGCTATTGCTGAAGGAGATGAAGGCCTATTCGGCCGATGTCGACTGGGCGGCGAGACTGTTGTTCGCCGAACATCACTTCAGCCACGCCGCCAGCGCCTTCTACCCCTCTCCTTTCAGGGACGCGGTCGTTCTAACGATGGATGGGGTCGGCGAGTGGGCGACGACCTCGGTCGCCTTCGGCGACGGCGATCAGCTGACGATGCAGCGCGAACTTCGCTTCCCGCATTCGCTGGGCCTGCTCTATTCGGCTTTCACCTACTACACCGGGTTCAAAGTGAACTCCGGCGAATACAAGCTGATGGGCCTCGCCCCCTATGGCGAGCCGAAATACGCCGAATTGATCGTCGATCGCCTCATCGACCTCAAACCGGACGGCACCTTCCGGCTCGATCAGTCATATTTCGACTATTGCACCGGATTGCGGATGACCAACGCAAAGTTCGATGCGCTTTTCGGCGGCCCGGCCCGCAAGCCGGAAGAATTGCTGACGCAGCGTCATATGGACATCGCGGCGTCGATACAGGCGGTCACTGAGGAGATTGTCCTCAGACTTACCCGCGATCTCGCCAAGGAGACCGGCGCCCGAAATCTTTGTCTTGCTGGCGGCGTCGCGCTGAATTGCGTCGCCAACGGGAAGCTTTTGCGCGACGGCAGCTTCGATCAAATCTGGATTCAGCCTGCGGCCGGCGACGCCGGCGGCGCGCTCGGCGCGGCGCTCGCCGCTTATTACCACCACAAGAAAAATCCACGTAGCGTCAACGGCGCCGGCGACGCCATGCACGGCTCCTATCTCGGCCCGTCCTTCTCGCAGGCCGAGATCGAAAGCCGGCTGCACGCCATCGGCGCCAAATTCGAGACGATGGCGGAAAGCGAACTGATCGAAGCGGCGGCGCGGGATCTCGCGGCCGAGCGCGCCGTCGGCTGGTTCCAGGGCCGAATGGAATTCGGGCCGCGCGCGCTTGGCGGACGATCGATCCTCGGCGACCCGCGTTCGGCCACGATGCAGAAAACCCTCAATTTGAAAATCAAATATCGCGAGTCGTTTCGCCCCTTCGCGCCCTCGGTTCTCCGTGAGGATGTCGCCGACTGGTTCGAACTCGACGGCGATTCTCCTTACATGCTGCTTGTCGCCGATGTCGCGGAGAAGCATCGTCTCGCAATGACCGCCGAGCAGCAGGCCTTGTTTGGCATCGACAAGCTGAATGTGCCGCGCAGCGCCATTCCCGCCGTGACCCACGTCGATTATTCGGCGCGAATCCAGACGGTGCATAAGGAGACCAACCCGCGCTATTATGCGCTGCTGTCAACATTCAAGCGAATGACCGCCTGTCCTGTGCTGGTCAACACGAGCTTTAATGTGCGCGGCGAACCCATCGTCTGCACGCCCGAGGACGCCTTCGGCTGTTTCATGGGCACGGAAATGGACGCTCTGGCGATCGGCGATTGTTATCTGCGCAAAGAGAATCAGGACGCTTCGCTCAAGCACGACTATAAGGAGAAGTTCGAACTCGATTAGAATCGGCTAACGACGCGTCGGCGTCGGGTCTCAACGGCTTATTTCGCTGCGCTGAGCGTTCGACGACAGAACGCCAGCATCGCCGACGTCTCTAAAAAGTCTAATTCTCACAACAGGATGGATGGCGCCGTCAGTTGCGGCGCGCCCTACAAAATTATTCGTCGAAACGCGGCCCTCAGAGATTGTCCGTTATGAGTTTCAACCCAGCCTCGCCTTTCGACGATCTCGCTCCAGCCGACTTGCAAAGGCCACTTCAGGGCGGCGATAAAACCGCGATTGCTGTTTCGGCGCATCACGCCCGCATTGGAGGCGACGGAGGAAGCGTCTTTCCTGTGCGTAGCGAAACGCATCCGACGCACCGAATTTTTGTTTTTTTGGAGCGGCAAATGGATTTCGATCACATCAAACGGGAAAATCTCGTCCATAGTTTACGCGACGCCTTGCCCCTTCCTGCCCGGCCCCGGCCTGCGCTCTTGGTATTTCTTCGCGCGCGCGGCGTGATCGGGCGCAGCGCGCCGAAACTCGTCATTGTCGACATTTTCAATACAGCCGCGCAGGATCTGATGTGCCGCTTCATGATTGCGGGCGACGCCGCGTCGAGCTTCGTCGCGCCGCTGGCGCAAATTGCGTTCGATCGCAGACATCCGCTCGTCCAAAGGCTCGCCGCGCGCCGGCGAAATGCGCCGCGCTCAAGAATCCGTGAAAGATGACTGCTATGTTACGCCCACCCTCGCGACGCCGCCGACGAACGCCGCGGTCAGCATGCCCGGGGTCGAATGCGCCTGGCCATATCTTCCCTCCCGGTCCACGATAATGAGGCCGCCCTGGCCGTTCACCTTGGCGACGAGATAGCGAATCGCCTCGCGCGCCGCCTCTTCGGCTGGCATGGCGCGAAACTCAATGAAGAAAGCGGCGGCGCGCGCCAGCGAGGTGCGGATGAAATCCTCGCCGACGCCCGTGCATGAGACGGCGCAACTGGCGTTGTCGGCAAATGTCCCGGCGCCGATGATCGGCGAATCGCCGACACGGCCGCAAAGCTGATTGACGACGCCGCCAGTCGACGTCGCCGCCGCAAGGTCGCCGTTACGGTCGCGCGCGACGGCGCCGACAGTGCCGAGCTTCCCATCGGCGACGCCCGAATGATCGAGCGCAATTGCGCGCTCGCGCTTCGCTTTCGCCAACTGCGCGACGCGCTCTTGCGTTTTGAAGTAATCCTCGCTCTCGAACCTCAACTGCCGCTCGCGCGCAAAGCGTTCCGCGCCCTCGCCGACGAGCAGCACATGGCCGCTATTTTCCATGACTTCATAAGCAAGACGCGCTGGATTTCTTACGGCACGGACCGCCGCCGCCGCGCCGGCCTTAAGCGTTCGGCCGTCCATCACCGATGCATCGCAAAGGACGTCGCCTTCCGCGTTCAGCACCGCGCCCCGACCGGCGTTGAACAGAGGATCGTCTTCAAGCAGCGCGACGCAATGGACCACAGCGTCTAGCGCCGACGAGCCCGCCGCCAGAAGGCGCGCGCCCGACTCGACAATCGCGCGCAACGAGGGCCCGTAACGCTGAGGATCGCGGATCGCGCCGGCGCCGCCATGGATCATCAGCGAGAAGTCCGTCGCGGCTTGACCAGTGAATTGCCGCTTCATCTGGCGTTTGCGCTATAGTTTCGAACGCCAAGAAATTCGGGTGAACGCCATGCGCAACACATTGCTTGTTTCCTTGATCTTCGCCGCGCTCGCGGCGCCTGCAGCGTCGGAAACGTCGATCATAGGCGAAAGGGACGGAAAGGACATCGTCACCGTGCGCGTCGACCAAGCGACGCGATCCAAGCAGGACCTGCCTTTCTTTCCTGGAATCTCCACGAAGACCGTCGGCTCAAAGGGACTGTCGTTGCTTAAAGTAGTGATTCCTCCAGGCGGCAAGGCGGCGGCGCACATCCATAAGGGCCATGAGTCAGCGATCTATCTTTTGCAAGGCCGCGTCGAAACGCGCTATGGAGAACATCTTGAAAAGAGCATCGTAAACGTCGCGGGAGATTTCATCTTTATTCCGCCGGACGTGCCCCATCAGCCGGTGAACCTGAGCGACAGCGAGCCGGCGATCGCGATCGTCGCCCGCACAGATGGGAACGAACAGGAGCACGTCATTCTCTACCCAACAAAAAGGTAGATGATCTTCAGACCCGTCACCATCCTTGCTCGCCGCTTGCTTTCGCAGGTCCAGTAGGCGAGCGCGAGCGCGCAGAATTGTCGGCAACGCGCTCGACCGGGCGGCTTGACCCTGGAAGTGAAAGCGCTCGACCCTAAAGGCTCATCGCTCGCAATTGGATCGGCCCTCCGCGCGGGACCACAGTCTCAAGATGCACTTTCGAGCAGCGGCGTCGCCGATCGGAATCTCGGGAGCGCGAGCCTGCTATAGTGCGCGAGACGCCTTGCGCTCGAAAAATAGCGCCTGGCTGATTGTGGCCTTAACCGTATCCACCTTATAGGGCTTGCTGATGAGAAAGGCAGGCTCCGGCCGCTCTCCGGTGAGCAGCCGTTCCGGAAATGCGGTAATGAAAATGACCGGGGCGTCAAAGCTTTCAAGTAATTCGTTGACGGCGTTCAGCCCTGAGCTGCCGTCCGCGAGTTGAATGTCAGCGAGGATCAGCCCGGGGCGCTGGCGTTTGGCGAGTTCTAGCGCCTCCTCATGCGTGCGCGCGACGCCGATCACGCGATGGCCGAGGTCGCGCGCGATGAATTCGATGTCCTGCGCAATCAGAGATTCATCCTCGATAATGAGCACGTCCGTCGCGACGTGTTCGGCGATTTCTCGGCCGGCGTCTCTCACGAGCGCTTCGACCTCCGCTTCGGTCACGCCCAATATTGCAGCGGCGTCCGCCACGCAGAAGCCTTCAACCGTGCGCAGCAAAAAGGCCTGCCGCGATCGAGGCGTCAGCATGCTGATGTTGCGCTGCGCTGCAGAAATTTCGTCGGTGGGCGACGTCTCCGTGTTCAGTCGGATCGACGACCAGGAAGCCATGAAAAGATGGTAAAGCCCGACTTTTGGCGACATATTCGTGGGGAAATCGTCCGGGTCCGACACCAGCGCCTCAAGCGTTGCGACAACGTAAGCGTCGCCGCTTTTTTGCGAGCCGCAAAGCGCCCTCGCGAAGCGACGCAAATAGGGCAAGTGCACCGCGATTTCACGGGAAAGATTCATTGCTTCATCCTGTTGCCGACAACAAGGGCGAAGTCGAATTCGCCCGGGTTTTTGAGCTACGGCTTTGTTTGCTTGCGCAAACGGAACAATTAGTGTTCCTAGGCGTTGCAACAAGGGAGTCGCGCGCACCGTGCCGAATTTGGGCGGCCGGTCTCGGGCGGCGCTCGGGGTCGGGAATGAGCCAACGCGAAAATCAGGACGACAAAAACGGCCCCCGCCGCGACGCGGAATCAAATATGCATAGCGCCGCCGAAGGCGGCGAAAACGATATAGACGGCGCCTCCATAGACGACGGCGTCGCGCTGGATCCAAAGATTCAGGCTCAGCTCGGCCGCGTGTTTCGAGCCTATTGCGACGATCTTATACATCAACCGATTCCAGACAAATTTGCTGTGCTGTTGGCCAAGCTGGAAGCGAAACAGCGCGAAAAAAAATGACCGAAGACTCCTTTGGAGATCAGATCGTGGCGCAGATGCCCTATCTGCGCGCCTTCGCTATTTCGCTTTGCGGCTCGCATAGTCTCGCCGACGATTTGGTTCAGGACGCTCTGGTCAAGGCTTGGTCGCACGCCGACTCATTCCAGCCGAATACGAACCTGCGCGCCTGGCTCGTGACCATCCTGCGCAACACTTATTTTTCAGGCTATCGGAAGCGGTCGCGGGAAGTGCAGGACAGCGACAATCTGCTGGCCCAGCAGATTCCCGTAAAGGGCGGTCAGGAGTCGGCGCTGACCCTCGCCGATGTTCAGGCGGCGTTGGACAGGCTTGCCCCCGAGCACAAGGAAATCCTGCTGATGATCGGAATCGCCGAGCTTTCCTATGAGGAAGCTTCCGAGATTTGCGGCGTCGCCATCGGCACGGTGAAGAGTCGGTTGAATCGGGCGCGCGCCAAACTCGCCGAGCATCTGGGCCTGCTTGCGCCAAGCGACATTGATAGCGATCCCACCGTCTCGGACCTCGCCGCGCGGCCGCCGTCGCGGGCGATTTAGCAGACCCTGGCTTTTGGTGGGTATGCGCCGGGAAGTATCTGCTCTATTTGAAGTTTGCGCTTGGCGTACTCTCCCAGCAATCGGCAGCGTCAATGATAGAAGGCTGTGAAGGACAACATTTCCGGCCGCGTCCGGGGACGGCTAAGGCCGCGGCGGGCGCGCCGGCGTCCGCGCGCCCTCCGGCCGCAAGCCTGTTTTTGCTGTCGCTAATGTCGGAGGCCTTCGCCGCAGTTGACGGATCGATAAGCGCCAAGGTCTGGCTCGACGTCGTCGGCGTCCTCGCCATAGCTCTGGTTGCCGCCCTGACGGTGATCTTCTGGCTGGTGCAACGGCGCCGCAAAACGCAAAGGGCGCAAGTCGAACTCGCTGAACTCACCCTGGCGGTGGAAGCGAACAACGCCTCGCATTGGCGCGACACCGGAATCCCGGAGGTCGACGCCATTGCGCACAGCCTTCAGAACATCGACGGGCGCCTGCGAGAGAAGCGCAAAAGATTGTTCGAGTTGAACGACCTACTGACGAAAAGCTCAGCGGTCATCGGCCGAGCGGGATCCAATCTGCAACTGCGCGCGCTGCTCGACGCCATGCCGGTTGGAATCCTAATTGCTGAAGCGCCCAGCGGACGCATCGTTGAGGGCAACCGCGTCATGGAAGCGATCCTGCGTCGGCCGATTTGCTATTCGGAAAGCACGGAAAGCTACAGACAAAGGAACGCCGTCCATCCGGACGGCCTACCTGTCACGAGCGAGGAATATCCGCTCGCCCGCGCGCTTGCCGGCGAAGATCACCCACAACTCGAATGCAAAATCGAGCGCGGCGACGGCTCCCATGTCTGGATCAACATTGTTGGTGCGCCTATCCGCGACGACCAAGGCGCGATCATCGGCGCAATCGTCGCCGTCACTGACGTAGACGACCTCAAGAACGCGGAAATTCAAAGCCAGATGATGAACCGCGAGTTGCATCACCGCGTGAATAATTCGCTCGCGATGATTCAGGGAATCGCCAATATCACAGCGCGCACGGCGCTGGACTTTTCGAGTTTTCAGCAGGGGTTCTCCAACCGCGTGCAATGCTTGAGCCGCATCTCCACGCTGCTCACGCAGACGTCCTGGGAGCGGACGCCGCTTAAAGACTTGGTGCTCGTCGCGCTGTCCTGCGGCAGCCACGATTATGGCGACCGCATCTCGATATCTGGCGTAGATTTGGAATTGCGTTCCGCGGTCGCCTCGGCGCTGGGCTTGGCGCTCAACGAATTGCTCGCTAACGCCGAACAGCACGGCGCGCTGTCGGACGACGACGGCCGCGTCTCACTCAATTGGCGCGTCGATCATGAAGGGGATCGGCCGCATCTGAAATTGAACTGGACGGAGACGGACGGGCCAGTCGTCGAAAACCCGCAGCAGACGGGCGTCGGTCATTTTTTAATCACCAATGTGCTGGCGCGCCAAATGGGCGGCGACGTCAGGCTCTCCTATCGCCCCGAGGGCCTGCAGGCCGAAATATCAGCGGAAATTTGACGCCGCGCAGGGCGCGCAGCGCGCTCATCAAGCGGCTTCCTGCGGCGTCACCCTAAGAGCGGTGACGCGATTTCTGATCTTGCGCATCACCTCGAAGCGGAAGCCGTGATAGGTGAAGACCTGCCCAGCTTCAGGAATCGCTCCCGCCTCGTGGATCACCAGGCCAGCGATCGTGGTCGCTTCCTCATCGGGCAATTCCCAGTCCATGACGCGGTTCAAATCGCGCACCGGCACGGCGCCGTCGACCAACACCGATCCGTCGGGCTGCGGGCGCACGCCCTGAACGGCAAGATCATGCTCGTCACGAATGTCGCCGACGATTTCCTCGAGTATGTCTTCAAGCGTGACGAGTCCCATCACCTCGCCATATTCGTCGACGACCAGAGCGAAATGAGTCTTGCGCTTCAGAAAGGCTTCGAGCTGATCCTCCAGCGTCGTGGCCTCGGGCACAAACCAGGGCGCGAACATCACTTCGTCGACGCTGATTTTCGAGGCGTCGCCGCCGGCGGCGTTCAACGCCCGCAGCATGTCCTTCGAATGCAGAACGCCAATAAAATTGTCCGGTCGCTCGCGCCAAAGCGGCATGCGGGTGAACGGCGACGACAATACCTCGCGCACGATTTGCGCCGGCGGCAGGTCTGCCTCGATCGTGCGCATCTTGGTGCGGTGGATCATCACGTCGGAAACATGCAGCACCTGCAAATCGAGGACGCCGCCGAACATGTCGCGCGCGGAGCGTTCGACATTGCCTTCTTCATGCAATATGTCGACAGCGCTTTTCAATTCATCATAAGGCGAAAGCACGGTTCGACCGTGGCCGACTTCGACGCCCGTCAGCTTCAACACCATGAGCACGACATATTCGACGCCGGCGAGGAGCGGACCCACGATGCGCACGAAGGGCGCGATAAATTGCGCGACGCGCAGAGACGTCTCATCGGGATGATTGATCGCCAGCGTCTTCGGCAAAACTTCGGCGAATACCAGCAGCACCACCGTCATGATGATGGTGGCGTATATCGCGCCATTGTCGCCGGCGACGACGACGAGCACGCTCGTCGTGAAAGCGGAGCCGCCGATATTGACCAGCGTGCCGCCGAGCAGCAGCGCGGCGATCATCCGGTTGCGCTGGCGCAGCAGGCGGTTCACTGCCGCAGCGCGCTTATCGCCCTCTTTTTCGAGAGAATGCATCCTTGCGTGCGAAGCGGCGGTGAGCGCCGTCTCCGACCCCGCAAAGAACGCTGAAAGGAAGACGCAGATCGCGACGATGACAACCGCAGTCCAAACGTCGACTGGCGGCGCGCCGGTTTCGAGGCCATGCATGGGACTATGTCCGCTTCAACTCGTCCTTAAGAAAACCAACCGTCTCAGCGGCGTCCACGGATTTGGCGACGAACGCCTCGCCGATGGCGCGCAGTAGAACAAAGGTCAGGGCGCCGCGCTCGACCTTCTTGTCCTGATACATCGCGTCGAGAATCGCCTGCGCGTCATCGCCCCAATCCGGAATGTCGCGGATTTTGGTCGGCAGCCCGACGGATTGGAGATGGCGTTCGAGCCGCTCCGCGACGGCGGCGGCGCACAGACCGCGGCGCGCCGAAAAACGCGCCGCGCACACTAGCCCGATCGCGACGCCCTCGCCATGAACGAGGCGGGCGCTGTCATAGCCGGTCAGGCGCTCGAAGGCGTGACCGAAGGTGTGGCCGAGGTTGAGAAGCGCCCGTTCGCCCTGCTCGGTTTCGTCGCGCCCGACAATCGTCGCCTTGGTCTCGCAACTCACCGCGATCGCGCAAATCTGTTCCGCCCGACTGTGGAAAACGGCGTCCGAGTCGGCTTCAAGCCAGTCGAAGAAGCGAGCGTCGCCGATGAGGCCATATTTCACGATCTCGGCATAGCCGGCGCGAAACTCACGCGGCGGCAATGTCCGCAGCGCATCGACGTCGGCGAGAACCAGCGACGGCTGATAGAAGGCGCCGATGAGATTCTTGCCATGCCGGGAATTGATCC
This sequence comes from Methylocystis sp., assembly GCF_050246715.1. Taxonomy (NCBI): domain Bacteria; kingdom Pseudomonadati; phylum Pseudomonadota; class Alphaproteobacteria; order Hyphomicrobiales; family Methylocystaceae; genus Methylocystis; species Methylocystis sp. Next base: position 18,475 of record NZ_JBFWVN010000028.1, on the reverse strand, counting down.
CGGTCTTGCCGCCGACCGATGAATCGACCTGCGACAAGAGCGTCGTCGGAATTTGTACGAAGCGCGAGCCGCGACGCACGCTCGCGGCGACAAAACCCGCAAGATCGCCAACGACGCCGCCGCCAAGCGCGACGATCAGATCGCGCCTCTCGATCCTGGCGGCCAGCACGTCGTCGCAGACGCGGCCGAAAACTGAAAGCGATTTCGACGCCTCGCCTGGCGGAACGATGATGGTCGTCGTGCGCAGACCGGCTTTCTTCAGGCTCTGTTCGACTGTCGGAAGATGTAGTCTCGCGACATTCTCGTCAGTGATGACGGCGCAAGCGGTGCCGGGAGCGATCCCTGCAATATGGTCGCCGGCGCGCTGCAGCAGCCCGTCGCCGATTATGATGTCGTAGGAGCGCCCGCCAAGGGCGACCTTTACGGTCTCTTGACGAGCGGATTCTTCGCCTTCCGCGCGTGCTGGATAGAGATGAGTCATGGCCCTGGCGAAACCTTTGCTTTGCGCGCGCCGTCTGAGTTCTTCTAACCTCGGCAATTCGGCGGCGAGAAGGGCGAGCGTGTCATCCGCCATCGCGTCCTGAGGAATTTCCCCCGATTCGATGCGAAGATCGGCCAATTCGTATAGGGGGCGTCGCGCCTCCATCAACTTGCGCAGCGTCTCCTCGGGATCGTCCGTCTGCAGCAAGGGCCGATCGTTTTTGCGCCGCACGCGCTTCAACAGGATTTTGAGATCGGCGTCGAGCCAGATGGATACGCCCCGCTCGGCGATACGGTCGCGGGTGCGAGGATCGAGAAACGCCCCGCCGCCAGTCGCAAGCACGATCGGACCGCTGTTTAAGAGGCGCATGATCACGCGACGTTCTCCGTCGCGGAAGTAGCGCTCGCCATATTTGGCGAAAATCTCCGGAATGGACATGCCGGCTGCGGCGACGATTTCGGCGTCGGCGTCGACGAAAGGCAGGCCCAGTCGCGCGGCAAGCCTTTGACCGATGGCGCTCTTGCCGGAGCCCATCATGCCGACAAGCACGATCGCCCGACCGTCAAGTGCCGAGCGGACGGCCCGGACGCGCTCGTCATTTGGCGCATGGGGAGCCGGCAGGACGACGCCGGAGCATTGTGGTCGGGTCATTTGCGCACATTTAACCCGCGTGGAGCGGAATTTCATCCGCTCCGTTGAGCGCGCGCTTCAGATAGGCCGCCATGAACGCGGGCAGCCGGGCGTCCGACAGCGCCGCCGGACTGGAAATCATGTGAGCGTCGGCGAGTTCAGGCGCGCTTTCGGATGCAAGAAACGCCCTGACCTTCGCAGCGAGAGCCTGGGACGGCGCATCAAAGTCCAATCTCTTGATGCAGGCGACCTTCTGACGATCGAAGACGACCGTCCAATTCGCCGCCGCGCGCGCCTCGGCCGCGTCGAGACCCGTCTCTTCCGCGAGTTCGCGCACCAGACTGCCGGCAAGATCGACGCGGCCGCCGGCGACGATGTCGGAAGGGTCAGGCGTGCCGCAGGGAAAATACAGCCGACCGGCGAAGGAGTGGCTCGGTCCCATCTCGCCGAGAAGATAGGCGCCGTCGCAGGCGCGGACCGCCGGCATGGAAAAACAGTTGTAGATCGATTTGTCCGGCCAGCCGAGATCGCGCCAGACGAGAAAGCGCGAGAACCGCGTCTTGAAGAACGACATGCGCAGGATGCGCGCGCCATCATCGCCGATCGCGCGCGAGACGCGACAGGCGAGCAGCACTAAACCATCGTATAGCGCCGGATTCGCGCGGCGCCGTTCCTCCCAGTGTCGCTCGATCATGGCGGACCGCTCTTCCGCGAAGCGCCAATGGTGATCGACGAAGCGACACTCAAGCCGGTCGACCTCCAGAATTTCGACAGTCACAGTCGGACCGCTCCTTGACCGCGCACGCGTCTGGCGGGGGAGCGCATGTTGCGACGCTTCGTTACGCCTGCATGCGCAGAAGCGCCGTGCTGTCACGGAATTCGACGATCTCGACAATGCGGCCATCTTCGAAGCGCACGAAATCGGCAAGCTGAACCTGGCCGCAACGACCGGTGCCGCGGTGGCGCCATTCGACGGTTCGACGCGTCGCCGCGTTTCCGCCGTCGACGATGACCTCATCTGGCGTCACATGTCCCAACTGTTCGAATTCCGTGCCAATGTCGCGCACGATGTTGATCAACGCCTCAATGCCGCGATGTCGTCCAGCATACGCGATCGTCGCTCGGTCGCCAACGAATTCGCATACCACGTCGGGCGAACATATTTCGCGGAGCAACGCAATGTCTGGCCCGCACGAGAAACGGCTCGTGGCGACCAGCCAGCGCGCCATTTCGTCGCGCGGAAGTCCGGGGCCGCGCGGATTAAGAATTTCGTCGAGACTATTCGGCAAGAAATCCGCGCCATGAGACACGCAACGATAGTCGCGGAACTCATACATTTCCGAAACCAGCCCGTTTCGCCATCGCAGAAAATGCGCCATTTCCATTCGGTGGATCTGGCCTGTCGCGCGGTGACGCCAACTGCTCAGCCAACGCAGCGCGGTCCTGTCGCCCTCGACCAGAACCGCGAGAATCTCCGCCTCGATCGGTTCATAGTCGACGTCAACGCGACGCAAATGCGCGCGCAGCGCGTCTCGTCCACGCCATTGTCCAGGAGGCACGAGGCCAAGCCGTGAGCAACTGTAGTTCAGTTCGACGTCTTCGACGAAGTGTTCGACCAATGTCTGGACGTCATACGACATGCGGCTCCGCACGATCTCATGGACGCGGCGGCGCGTTTCGCTCTCGATAACCTGACTCGACCGCTCGCCCGGCCCCTGCATTCATCCCCCGTTACGGCGACGCTTTCGTTGTTATGCGACGCGCCGGCGGCATGGTCGGCATTTATGCCAAATCAGAACGCGCGTTCGCTTTTTTTGAGATCATTATGCGCTAATTGCGGTCCTTGTCGACCAACTTGTTCTTGCCGATCCAGGGCATCATGTCGCGGAGGCGAACGCCGACATCTTCAATGGGATGCGCATTGTTTCGCGCCCGGATCGCCTTGAAGGACGTCTGGCCGACTCTGTTCTCCAGCATCCAGTCGCGTGTAAATTTACCGGTCTGGATATCGTCAAGCACGCGCTTCATCTCGGCTTTGGTTTCCTTGGTGATGATGCGCGGACCGGTCACATATTCTCCATACTCGGCAGTGTTGGACACCGAATAATTCATGTTGGCGATGCCGCCCTCATAGATGAGATCGACGATCAGCTTCACTTCATGTAGACATTCGAAATAGGCCATTTCCGGCGCATAGCCCGCTTCGACCAGCGTTTCAAAACCGGCGCGGATCAGTTCGACGAGGCCGCCGCACAGCACGACCTGCTCGCCGAAAAGATCCGTCTCGCATTCTTCCCGGAACGTCGTTTCAATAATGCCGGCGCGGCCGCCGCCGATCGCCGAAGCATAGGACAGCGCGATCTGCTTGGCGTTGCCCGAAGCGTCCTGATGCACCGCCATCAGGCAAGGCACGCCGCCGCCCTTGAGATATTCGCCGCGCACGGTATGGCCGGGCCCTTTTGGCGCGACCATGGCGACGTCGAGATCGGCGCGCGGCTCGATCAGATTGAAATGAATGTTGAGCCCATGCGCAAAGAAAAGCGCCGCCCCCTGCTTGAGATTGGGCGCAAGCTCATTGGCGTAGATTTCGCCCTGAAGCTCATCGGGCGTGAGCATCATGACGACGTCGGCCCATTTGGCCGCGTCGGCGACGCTCATCACCTTGAGCCCGGCGCTTTCAGCCTTTTTAGCCGACGCCGAGCCGCCGCGCAGCGCCACTGCGACCTCGGCGACGCCGCTGTCTTTCAAATTAAGCGCATGCGCATGGCCTTGGCTGCCATAACCGACGATGGCGACTTTCTTGCCCTTGATCAAATTGATGTCGGCGTCCCGATCGTAATAAACGCGCATGTGCTCTGCTTCCCTTGATCTGCGTGCGCTCTTTAGATCACGCCGCCTTTGGACGGAATCGCCCAAAGGCAGATAATGTGATCGATTCCATAAGCTTAGAGCGCGCTTTGCGCGAAATGCCGGATTCCGCTTTTTCGCGAGCCGCGCTCTATGGGAACGGCGCGCCCCTGCGCCGTCGAATTCGTTGGCGGCCCCTTCTACGCGGGCCGCCGGACAAGGTCAAAATTCCTGCGCTTTAGATTGGCTCCGGCCCGCGCGCGATGGCGGCGACGCCTGTGCGGGATACTTCGACAAGGCCGATCGGGCGCATGAGATCGACAAATTCGTCGATCTTGTGCGGCTTGCCGGTCAGTTCAAAGATGAAGCTCTCGGTCGTCGCATCGACGATGCGGGCGCGAAAAGCCTCGGCGAGCTGGAGAGCGAAGGTGCGATGCTCGCCCCTGCCCTTGACCTTGACCATGGCGAGCTCGCGTTCGAGCGAGCGCTTCGACACGGTGAGGTCGGTCACTTGATGCACGGGGACGAGGCGCTCGAGCTGATGATGGATTTGCTCGATGGTCTCCGGCGCGCCAGAGGTCAGAATGGTGATGCGCGAAAGATGTTCGGCATGGGCGACTTCGGCGACGGTAAGGCTCTCGATATTGTAGCCGCGACCCGAGAACAGGCCGACAACGCGCGCAAGAACGCCCGGCTCATTGTCGACGAGCACGGAAAGCGTATGCGACTCAGCCTTGGAGTTCGTCGTCGCCGCGGCATAGGGCGAAGGAGGAGAAGCAGGGGCGTTCATTTTTCTTCCTGGCAGTCGGCGGATCGGCAGTCGGCAATCGGCGCGTCCTACGACTGCCGACTGACGAGGTCCGACCGCCTAAACAAGCATTTTTCCTTTTTCATCGATCACCGCCCCGATCTCGATGCCGGCGTCGTCGGAGAGATCGGCAAGCAGCATGTCGTTATGCGCCTTGCCCGACGGGATCATTGGGAAGCAGTTTTCGACCTTGTCGACGACGCAGTCGAAAATCACCGGCCCGTCATAGTCGATCATTTCCTTTATCGCGTCGTCGAGCGAGGCGGGATCGGCGCAGCGGATGCCCTTGGCGCCAAATGCCTCGGCAAGCTTGACGAAATCGGGGAGCGCCTCGGAATAGCTGTGGGAATAGCGCCCGCCATGCAGCAGCTCCTGCCACTGGCGCACCATGCCCATATATTCATTGTTGAGGATGAAGATTTTCACCGGCAGTCGATATTGGATCGCCGTCGACATTTCCTGAATGCACATCAGGATCGAAGCTTCGCCGGCAATGTCGATTACGAGCGAACCCGGATGCGCGAGCTGCGCGCCGATCGCCGCTGGTAGGCCGTAGCCCATGGTGCCTAGGCCGCCAGAGGTCATCCAGCGGTTGGGCTCTTCGAAATGATAGTGCTGGGCCGCCCACATCTGATGCTGCCCGACCTCGGTCGTAATGTACACATCACGGTCCTTGGTCAGCGCATAGAGCCGCTGCACCGCGTATTGCGGTTTGATTGCAGTATCCGAGTTACGGAACGCGAGCGATTTTCTTGCCCGCCACTCGTCGATCTTCGCCCACCAATGATCGAGCGGCTGTTTCTCGGCGCTCATCGCTTCCGCTCGCCACAGGCGCACCATGGTCTCGAGCACATGGCCGCAATCGCCGACGATGGCGAGATCGACTTTGACGTTTTTATTGATCGACGACCGATCGATGTCGATATGGATTTTTTTCGAGCCCGGCGAAAAGGCGTCGAGACGTCCGGTGATGCGGTCGTCGAAACGCGACCCGACCGCGATCATCAGATCGCAGTCATGCATGGCGTGATTGGCTTCCCAGGTGCCGTGCATGCCGAGCATGCCGAGCCAGTTCTCGCCCGATCCGGGATAAGCGCCGAGCCCCATCAGCGTCGAGGTGATCGGAAAACCCGTCAGGCCGACGAGTTCACGCAACAAGGTCGAGGCCGCAGGTCCGGAATTGATGACGCCGCCGCCGGTATAAAAGATCGGACGCTCGGCCGCCGCCATCATTCGCACCGCCTTCTGGATCGTCTCCATGTCGGCGTCGAGCTTTGGATGATAGGTCTTATGCGTGGCGCTGCGCGGCGGCGCGTAAACGCCGCGCGCAAACTGCACGTCCTTGGGAACGTCGATCACCACGGGGCCGGGCCGACCGGACGAGGCCACATAGAAGGCCTCATGCAGCACCCGCGGCAGATCGGCGATGTTCTTGACCAGATAATTGTGCTTCGTGCAGTGGCGGGTGATGCCGACCGTGTCGCATTCTTGAAAGGCGTCCGAGCCGATGAGATGCGTCGGCACCTGGCCGGTGATGCAAACGACCGGGATCGAATCCATCAGCGCGTCGGTCAGGCCCGTCACCGTATTGGTCGCGCCCGGTCCAGAGGTGACGAGCAGCACGCCGACCTTGCCGGAGGAGCGCGCATAGCCCTCGGCGGCGTGCGCCGCGCCCTGCTCATGGCGCACGAGAATGTGCTGCACCTTGTCCTGATGGAACAGCACGTCATAGATCGGCAGGACCGCGCCGCCGGGATAGCCGAAAATAATCTCCACGCCCTGGTCCTTCAGGGCTTCGACCACCATTTCGGCGCCGGTCATTTCCTTCGACATCGTCTCTTTCCGTCTTGCTGCTCGCGGCGGGCGATTAGGATTTTTCGTGGTTCGGGCAACAAAAAAGGCCCTCTTGGGGCCTTGGGTCAAGCGCCGCTGGCGGAGGCCGGGCCTAGCCCCGCTCCGTCCCTGGCGCTTCAGATACGAGAATTGCGCGCATATGCGTTCCCTCTATCGCGCGGAACGTTACGGGAGGCGCGGCGGATAATCAAGGGCCTGAGAGCGTCCCCGACCGCTCTTCTTCGCGAGCGATCCGCCCGCAAGCCGCTTCGGTCGAGCCGCTCATGCGCCTTCCGCCTTCAAGACCTGCGTCACGCCCTCGTCAGCCGCCATCATGTCGTGATGTTTCTGGACGCTCGGATATTTCGACAGCCCGTCCTCCAGCATCGACGCCGCCCAGCGCTCCATCGGAAACACATAGGCGTCGAGATAGCTGAGCTTGTCGCCGATCATGTAGCGGCACCCCGCAAGACGCGCGTCGAGAAAGTCGAACTTCCTGCGCACCAGCGCCCTGCTGGCTTCTCGAACCTCGTCCAACGCCTCCTTCGTCCGGGCGCGCGTGTAGCGATTGGGCGAGAACAGCGGGAAAAACGCAGGGTGGAGATCGCCGGTGATAAAGGAAGACCAGCAGTCCGCCTCGGCTTCTTCGCGCGGCGAACCGTCCGCCGCGATCCCCGCCTGCGGGAAGCGGCGCGCGAGGTAGCGCAACACGGCCGCGGCCTGGGTCAGAATCCAGCCTTCGCCGGTGTCGAGCGCCGGCACCGCGCCCGCCGGATTGATCTTCAAATATTCCTTATCGCCGAACGCGACCGCTTCGGTCTCGTAAGGTTCGCCGATCCATTCGAGAACGATATGCGGCGCGAGCGAACATGCGCCAGCGTGATAGTAGAGCTTGACCATGACAGCCTCCGGCTGAGAGCGTCGCCCTTAGAATAGGGCGGGCGGCGGCAGGAGGCTCGGCGCTATCCTTCGCCGCAGTCGAGAATCCAGGTCTTGTCGCAAAGGGCGACATAGAGGCGCTCCTGGCCGAGCGCCGCGCCGAGCTCGCTGGCGAGTTCGTTGAGCATCGCTTCGATCTCTGCGTCAGGCAGGTCGCCGAGATAGGCATGTACGGCCTCGCCGGTGAAAATCGCGACCGGCTCGCGGTCCGACCCGACCGAGCCGTCATCCTTGCGCCAGGCGTAGGTCACCTCGCCGCGGGTGAACATGCCGGAGAGCGCCGGCTGCCCCGCCTCGACGCGCCGCCGCATCCAGGCGCGGGCGCAGCGCACCGCTTCCGACACGTCATAGACCCGCCCCTCCGCCTCCCAGCCCTCGCGCAGGCCGACGGTGATACGAAAGTCGCGCCGCGGCCCGAGCGAGCCGTCAACGAGGCGATAGAGGCGTTTGGTCATGAGCGGGAAGGTAACGCGCCGAACGCGGGCGAGGAAGCGAGAGAACCTACCGGGGTTTCAAAACCCGCATCCGAATTCGACCGGGTTCGACGACCGAGAAATGGCCTGCCCAATCATCTCGTTCCGCAAGCCGCGCCGCCAAGGCGGCGCCAATGGACTGCGCGGGCAGCGCCGAAATGCGAAACAGCACGATGCCGCAGGAAACAGGCAAACCCGACCGCCAAGCGAGTTCGCCGAAATCCTTGTCGAAGGTCAGGAGAATGCGGGCTTCTTTCTCCGCTAGCGCGAGCACTTGCAAGTCGCTGGAGCCGGACGCACTCTCGCTGATCCAGCTTACGTCGTGACCCGCCGCGCGAAGCGCGACCACCGCATCACCAGGGAAATTCTCATCCGCGATGAAGCGCATCTTAGGCTGCGCTTGGATAAATCTTTTCCGACTTCAGCAGATCTCGCGCGAAGGCAAGGCAGGCCACAACATCCTCGTGCGTCAGACTGGGATAATTGCGGACAATGTCCGCTTCGTTCCAGCCGTCCGCCATCAGGCCGATGATAAATTCGACCGACAGGCGCGTACCGCGCACCACCGGCTTGCCGGCCAGTACCGTGGGATCGAGCACGATGCGGGAATATGTAGTCATTGCGTCAACATAAACCGGCGGTACAGGAAAATCACGTCGGTGTTCTTCTCGCGCCAATCTTCGTTAGTCGGCCCTTCCGTCGTCATGGCCGGGCTTGTCCCAGCCATCCACGAAAATTCGAGCGCGCCCTTCACCCCTCCAACAACCGCCGCGCGATCACCTGCGCCTGTATCTCCGCCGCGCCCTCGAAAATATTGAGGATGCGGGCGTCGCAGAGCACGCGCGACACCGGATATTCGAGCGCGAAGCCGTTGCCGCCGTGGATTTGCAACGCATTGTCCGCCGCCGCCCAAGCGACGCGGGCGCCCAAGAGCTTCGCCATGCCGGCCTCGAGATCGCAGCGCTTGCCCTCGTCCTTCTCGCGCGCGGCAAAATAGGTGATCTGGCGGGCGATATGAATCTCTACCGCCATCGAGACGATTTTGTTGAAGACGCGCGGGAAGGAGAACAGCGGCTTGCCGAACTGGACGCGCTCCTTCGCGTATTTCAGCCCGAGGTCGAGCGCACATTGGGCGACGCCGAGCGCCCGCGCCGCCGTCTGGATGCGCGCCGACTCAAAGGTCTCCATGAGCTGCTTGAAGCCCTTGCCCTCCTCGCCGCCGAGCAGGTTTTCGGCCGGCACCTCGAAATTGTCGAAGCCGATCTCGAATTCCTTCATGCCGCGATAGCCGAGCACTTCGATCTCGCCGCCGGTCATGCCCTTGGCGGGAAAAGGATCGCTGTCGGTGCCGCGCGGCTTCTCGGCGAGCAGCATCGAGAGGCCCTTATAGCCCTTCTCATTCGGATTGGTGCGCACCAGCAGCGTCATCACGTCGGCGCGCACCGGATGGGTGATCCAGGTCTTGTTGCCGACGACCTTGTAGACGCCGCCCTCCAGCGTCGCGCGGGTGCGCAGGCCGGCGAGGTCGGAGCCGTTGTTGGGCTCGGTGAAGACCGCGGTCGGCAGGATTTCGCCCGAAGCGATCTTGGGGAGATATTTCTCCTTCTGCGCCGGCGTGCCGCCGACGAGGATCAGTTCGCCGGCGATTTCGGAGCGCGTGCCGAGCGAGCCGACGCCGATATAGGCGCGTGACAATTCCTCGGAGACGACGCACATGGCGATTTTGCCCATGCCCGAGCCGCCGAATTCCTCCGGGATCGTCAGGCCGAACACGCCGAGTTCGGCGAGGCCAGAGATGACGCTGAGCGGGATATATTCGTTCTTGGCGTGCCACTCCTGCGCATAGGGCGTGACATTGTCGAAGGCGAATTTGCGCATCTCGCTGCGGATCGCCTCAAGCGTCTCGTCGAGGCCGGAGGCGCCGACCGTCTCGGCCGCGGCGTGATGGTCGATGAGTTCGGCGAGGCGGGCGCGGTTCGCCGGCGTATTGCCGGAAAGGATCAGCCGGTCGACACAAGCGGGACGCCGTTCCGCGATCTGCTGGCTTGAAAGCCCGAAATCGCTGAGCCGGACGATCTCGCCCTGGCTCATCGGAATGCCGCCGTAGATTTGGGCGAGGAATTCGGCGAAGCCGATCTGGTTCAGAAGCTCCTCGGTCTCGCCATAGGCGCCCTCGGCGGAAAGACGCTCGGCATAGTCGATGAGTTCGCGCAGACCCTGGACATAGGTCGCAAGCCACGCGAGGCCGTGGGCGGCGTGCTGGTCGGCCTCGAACAAATCATTGGCGATCTTGCCGTCGCGGGAGACGCGGGCGCGCACGCTGGCGAGGGCTTCCCTGTAAAGCACCTCGACGGCGGCGAGCGCCTCCTTCGCGTCGCTGGTCCAATCGGCGGCTTCAAGTTTCGTCGCGACGGCTGCGGTCATTTTGCTTTCCGGAATGTGAGCCCCTAGGGGGCGGACGCCCACCCTCCCCCTCGATGCAGTGATAGACCTTTCCGAAGGGGTGTTTCGGCCTACATGCCGCCATTTGGCCTAAGACGCAACCGGTCCCCCCCCCGCGCTCGCAGTGCTCCGAACTCGAGCCAAATTCACCTCACGTGTTGCCGTCATGCCCGCGCTTGTCGCGGGCATCCACGCCGGGACATCGCGAAACGCGTCGAGCGGCGAGGATATGTTCGGCTCATGTTTTCAAATTTGCATCGCGTCATGGCGTGGATGCCCGCGACAAGCGCGGCCATGACGCGGTGAGATGACGCATCACTTACCTGGAATGCGAGCCCTGCTTGCGGCTGCGAGGCGGAGGCGATCAGATTTTTTCGATGATCAGCGGCAGCGCGCCCTTGGGCCGCGTGGTGAAATCGGGGGCGAGCTCCGGCCGATATCCTTCAACCGGCGCGAAGCGAAAATCCCGGACGAGCGTCGCGAGGATCGCGGTCATTTCCAGCATCGCGAAACCCATGCCGATGCAGATGCGCGGGCCGGCGCCGAAGGGCAGGTAGGCGCAGCGAGGGCGCGCCTTGGCTTTTTCCGGCGCGAAACGGTCGGGGTCGAAAGCGTTCGGTTCGTCCCAGAGTTTCTCGTGACGATGCAGCGCCCAGATCGCGGCATAGACCGGCTCGCCCTTGGGAATTTTATGGGACCCGAGCATCAAATCTTCGCGCGGCTGTCGCCCGGTCGCGGCGGCCGGCGGAAAGAGGCGCATCGATTCTTGAATCGCCTGCTTCGCGAACTGCAGCCTCTCCACTGTTTGCGGCCCGATGTCGGCGTCGCCGGCGATCGCGCGGACTTCGTCGCGCAGGCGCTCCTGCGACGCCTGATCCTTGGCCAGCAGCCACAGAGTCCAGCCGAGCGCCACGGCCGAGGTTTCATGGCCCGCGACGAGAAACCCATAAAGATTGGCGATGAGTTCGGCGTCGGTCATCGACCGGCCGCTTTCGGGGTCCCTGGCGGCGAGCATTCGATCGACGATCGCCAGCGTTTGCCCGCCCGCCGCGCGCCGCGCCGCGAGGAGACGCGCGGTCTCGTCGTAAAGATAGCGCATGTTGCGATAGATTTTTGAGGAGCCCGGAAACGGCAGCCAGTTCGGCAGTCGAAGCAAAGCGAAAATCCGTCCCCAAGATACGCCGCCGAAACTCTCCTGCATGGCGGCGATGAATTTGCCGCGGTCGAAGGCGCCGGCGACGCCGAGCACGGCCTTCTCGATGACCGCGAAGGTGACGTTCGACATGGCGTTCATCACATCGACCGGCGCGCCCTGCGGCGCATGGCGCCAGTCGTCGGCCTGGGCTTTGGCGCAATCGACGAATGTCGGCGTGAGGGCCAGAATATTTTCGTGTCGGAAGGCGGGCGCCAAAGCGCGCCGCTGCCATTTCCAGTCGGCGCCTTCGACAAAGAACAGCGCATCCCGATTGATCGTCGATGACAGCGCGCCCACGGTGATGTAGTCGCGCGCAAAACTTTCGGCGCGCGTGACCAACATGTCTTCGATCAATTCGGGATCGGCGATGTAATGCGTGCGCCCGACGAGCGGCCATATCCCGTCAAGCGTGAAATAATCTTCGCGATAGGCGGCGGGCGGCCAGTTTTCGAGAAAATTGCTTTTGGCAGAGCGCCAGGACGGCCGCTCATTGGGCGTGAAAGGCGTGAAATCCGGATCGTGAAACATCGCAGGGCTCCTACGCCGCGAGGATATTCGCTTCTATGACGAGGACGAAATTGCGCAGGGAGATCGGGCGAAGGATGGTTTTCCTCGTCCTTCGAGACGTGTGCTGCGCACGCTCCTCAGGATGAGGAAGCCCTTCACCCGATCGCCCTGCGAAGCTGCGCGAAAAATCAGCGCAGAAATAAGCCCGCCGTTCCCATCAAATCCCGCAGCGGCGCAAGCCCCGCCAAGCGAAGATAGCGAGTATCAGCATCGGCAGCGCGACGCCGATGAGCGGCCCGGCGAGACCGGCCGGCGGGCGCGCCATCAGCTCTTCGTCCGCCTGCGTGAATTTCGGCATCGCGGCGTAATCCTGCGCGGTCAGCGACGCGCCGGCCTTGGCGCGGGAGAGGAAGAATTCGCGCCAGTCGAAATGAAAGGCGCGGATGCGGTCGAGAAAGGCGCGATAGCGCGTCTCGCCTGAGCCGGCGATGTCGGCCATCGCCTGATAGGTCAGATAGGCGGGCGAGAGATAGCCGAGCCTGTCGGCCATGTCGCGCTGGCGGGCAAGCTGCGCGTCATGCTGGGCGACGATCGCTTCGACACGCTGAAAGGCCGCCTCCTGCGTCGCGAGACGACGCAGCGTCATCTCCAGCGCGCCGCCCGCCGGTCTGCCGCCGCCGCCATGTTCGTCGGCATAGCGCGCGAGCGAAGCGTCGCGCGCCTTGTCGGCGTCGGTCGAGGCGGCGCGCGCCGCCAGCACCATGTCGATGCGCGACGGCGCGGGATGCGCGAAAGCGGCGAGACTGTTGATCGCGGCGGGCAGGATCATGGTGATCGCCACCCAGGCGCCGATCAGCGTCAGCGCGTTGAAGGCCGAGCCCCGGCCAAGCCCGTCGACCGCCGCCGCCAGCGCCGCCCAGAAGAGCCCATAGATCAGAACCGCGACGGCGAGAGCGGCGAAGCCCGGCGAGGCAAGGCGCTCCCAGCCGGCGAAGAACCAAACGCCCGCCGTGACGGCGAGCAACATCGCGAGAATCGGCGCGGCGACGCGCGCCATGAGCTTGCCGGCAAGCGCCGCGGCGGGACGGCGCGCCGAGGCGAGCGACATGGCGAGCGTGCCCTGCTCGCGCTCGCCGGCGAGCAGATTGAAGGCCATCGCCAGAACGACGAGCGGATAGACGAAGACGACGACAAAGGCGAGATCGGTCGCGCCCGACATTAGATTGGCGGGATTGTCGATCTCGTCGGCAAAGAGAAAACTGTCCTTCGAGCCCGTCGTCACCCGAACCGCGGGCGGCAGCAAATCGCTCTGGCCGGTCGCGACGAGTCCCAAAGGCGCGGGCGCGAGCGCTGCGACCCTCGCGGCGGGCCCGCCGCCCATGAAGGCGGCGTTGCGCGGATCGCGATAGGGCGGCGGCTCCGGCGTTGGCTTGCCCTGCGCGTCAGCCTCCTGCAATTGCGCGAGCGTTTTTTGAAGGCGCGAAATCCGCTGGGTCTCGTCGGCGCGCGCCGCGTCGATCGTCGCCTGCTGCGCCGCGACCCGCGCCGACCCCATGGCAAGGGCGAAGAGCGCGACGCCGGCCAAAATGATGAGCGCGAACCAAACCGCGCCGTCGCGGCGCATCATCCGCGCTTCGAAACGCATGCCGGCAAGGAAAGCGGAAGACATCGGCGCGTCTCAAGCCGGCCGCAGCCGTCGCGCGGCGAAAGCCGCGAACACGACCGCGAGCGCAAGCCAGCCGAACAGCGCCGCGATCGGCAGCGCGCTGTGACCGAGCGCGAAGCCGGCGCCGGGCGCGCGATAGGAGAAAGCGGCGATCTTGCGCCACAGCTCCGGTCCCGCGACGTAAGCATTGTCGTGGGCGAAATGGATGATGTTGTCGCTGACTTCGTTTTGAATGTCGCGCCGATGGGCCTCGGCGGCCGTGGCGAAATCGAACTGGCTGCGGCTGTCGACGCCGGCGAAGGCCATCGAGAGCGGCCTTAGCGCGAGCAGCGGAAACAGGAATCCGGACGCAGCGCGCAGCGAGTCCTGCCGATCGAAACTCGACTGCAGGGCGGCGAAATGGCGGTCGAAAATTACATAGCCGCTCTCGTCGTCCTTGCGTAGCGCAAGGCCGCGGAAATTGACCGGCAAATCCTCGATGCGCGTAACGCCATATTTCTTCAAGGTCGCGTCGCGGAAGGCGACGAAGCCAGGATGGCTTTCGTCGTGGCCGAAAGTCTTCGCCTTGTCTTGAACGATGCCGGCGCGAAACTCCTGCCATGTCGGCGTCGGCGCGACCGCGCGCGCGGCGTCGGTCGCGAGGCGCGGCGCCAAAAACGAATTGGCGAGCCAGAAGGCGAGCAGCGTGACGAGCGCGGCGCGGGAGTTTTTCGCCAGCGCCGAAACGCCAAGCGCCAGAAAGGCGAAGCCCGCGAGATAGACCGCATAAGCCGCGCCAAGCGCGCCGAGCCGGATGAATTGGTCGGCGAGCGACAGGCGCTCACGATCGACGAAGAAGTACAGCGCGAGAGCGGCGCCGATGAAGGCGGGCGCGAGCAGCGCGAAAATCGCGCCGATCAGCGCCAGCGCCTTGCCAGCGAGAATGTCGCGCGGGCGTGCGCCGACGCTGAGCAATTGTTTGAGCGTTCCGCTTTCGCGTTCGCCGGAAAAGCTCGCAAAGCCCATCAGGATGACGATGAGCGGCGCGATCGTCTGCAGGATGAAGGCGAGCGACAGCGACCCTAGGCGCGCGCCGACGCCGCCGTCGCGCGCCTGTTTGAACTGAGTTTCGTTCTGCTTATGCGCCTCGAGCCACACGGCCGATCCGACATAGGCGTCGACGCCGGGATCGGCGAGCGACAGCGGGCTCAGCGGCTTGAAGGCATATTGGCCGAAATGCGCGGCGGCATGCGGATTCTTTGCGCTCTGTCCGACCCAGAGCTCGCGATCGGCTTTGGCCGCAGCGTCGCGCTCGTGAAGCAAGCGGGCGTCTTCGACAAAGCCGAAAGCGAGCGCGGCGAGCATCAGCGCGACGATGAAGGCGCTAAGCCAGACGAGGCGACGGTCGCGCGAAAGCTCCAGCCATTCCTTGCCGGCGACGGCGTGCATGACGCGCCAGCGGCTCTTCGCCGGCGCCGCCGCAGCGAAAGGGGCGAGCGCGAGTTCGCTCATGCAGCCCTCGCGAAAAGATCGAGATAGGCGCGCTCCAGACCGAGATGATCGACGTCATCGGCGCCGAACACCGAAGCGAGACGCCCCTGCGCCATGATGCCGATCCGCGTGCCGCATTGCTTGGCGAGGAAGAGGTCGTGCGTGACCATCAGCACCGCCATGCCGTCCTTGCGCAGCCGCTCGATCAGCGCCGCGAATTCATTCGCCGCCAGCGGATCGAGGCCCGAGGTCGGCTCGTCGAGCACCAGCGCCTGCGCGCGCCTTGCAAGAGCGATGGCGACGCCGACCTTTTGGCGCATGCCCTTGGAATAATCCCTCACGGGGCGATGCGCTGCGTCTTGTGGAAGGCCGGCGGCGGCGAGCAGCGACAGCAGCGTCTCACGCGGCGCTTCGGCGCCCGAGATTTCAGTGAAATATTGCAGATTTTCGAGGCCGGTGAGCGCGCCATAGAGCATCACCTGCTCGGGGATATAGGCGAGTCGCGCCCGCGCCGCCGACGGATCGATCGCGGCGTCGACGCCGCAGACGAGCGCCTGTCCCGCCGTCGGCTCGATGAAATTCAGGAAAAGATTGACGGTCGTCGTCTTGCCGGCGCCGTTTGGGCCGAGCAGGCAAAACACTTCACCCGCCGGCACGATCAAATTCAAGCGATCGAGCGCCGGCGCGGGAGCGCCGTCATAAATTTTTGTGAGATTGCGCGCTTCAAGCATCGCCGCATCCGCCCTACGGCTCGACTCCGGCGCGCGTGGCCTCGCGCCGGTGTCGGTTATGTCGTCCGCTTCAACCCTGCATCATCGGCTCAGGGCGGTCAAGCCGCAGCAATCAGTGCGGAGCGGCGCCCAGACTCGAGACGTCGACCTTCACGCCCGGACCCTGGGTCGAGCAGATGGCGACGCGCTGGATGTAAGTGCCCTTGGCGCCCTGCGGCTTCGCCTTGGCGACGGCGTCGACGAAGGCCTTGATGTTTTCGACGAGCTTGCCGTCGTCGAAGGAGGCCTTGCCGACCGTGCCCTGGACAATGCCGGCCTTTTCGACGCGAAACTCCACCGCGCCGCCCTTACTGGCCTTCACCGCGCCGGCGACGTCCATCGTCACCGTGCCGACCTTCGGGTTCGGCATCAGGCCGCGCGGGCCCAGCACCTTGCCGAGACGGCCGACGAGCGGCATCATATCCGGCGTCGCGATGCAGCGGTCGAAGTCGATCGTCCCGCCCTGCACCGTCGTGACGAGGTCCTCCGCGCCGACCACGTCGGCGCCCGCCGCCTTGGCTTCGTCGGCCTTAGGGCCGCGCGCGAAGACCGCGACCCGCAGCGTGCGGCCTGTGCCGTTCGGCAGATTGACCACGCCACGCACCATCTGGTCGGCGTGTTTGGGGTCGACGCCGAGATTCATGGCGATTTCGACGGATTCGTCGAACTTCGCCTTGGCGCGCTCGCGCACCAGCTTCACCGCCTCGTCGATGGCGTAGAGCTTGGTGCGTTCAATGCCCTCGCGGGTCTTCGCTATGCGTTTTCCGATATGCGCCATGGTTCTACTCCACCACCTGGAGGCCCATCGCGCGGGCGGAGCCTTCGATCATCGACATTGCGGATTCGACCGTGGCGCAGTTGAGGTCGGGCATTTTCTTTTCCGCGATTTCGCGGATCTGCGCCTTGGTCACCTTGCCGACGACGTTGCGCCCCGGCGTCTTGGAGCCGGAGGCGGGCTTCTTGCCGATCTTGAGGCCCACGGCCTTCTTTAGAAAAAAGCTGACCGGCGGCTGCTTCATTTCGAAGGTGAAGGAGCGGTCCTGATAGGCGGTGATGACGACGGGGATCGGCGTCCCCTTCTCGATCTGTCCCGTCTTGGCGTTGAACGCCTTGCAGAACTCCATGATGTTGAGGCCGCGCTGGCCGAGCGCGGGTCCGATCGGCGGCGACGGATTGGCCGCGCCGGCCGGCACTTGCAGTTTGATGTAGCCGGCGATTTTTTTCGCCATTTGCTATCTCCAACGAAAGGCGCCCGCCGCGATCTTTCACGCGTCGGCGCCGGTTGCAGGTCGTGGTCCAGTCCGGAACTCCCCGATGGCGTCAGGGCGGACCCGCCACGTATGATGTCCTCGGGCGGCGGGACCGCCCAAGGAATGGCGGCTTTTAGGGGAAGGCGGGGGAAAGAGCAAGCGCCGGCCGGGCTTCGCGCCTGTCTCCTGCAAAAATCGCCCGCCCCAGCGGAGCCTCGTTATTTCGTAAATGACGAACGAACCAATGTCGTCTGTTCGCCGTAACGCGGAACGACTGACGGGAGGGCGGAACGTGGAATCTAATATCGAACCTGTCGTGATCATCACTGGCGCGTCGCGCGGCATCGGGCGGCGGCTGGCGCTCGACTGCGCCCGATATGGAATGGCGGTCGTGGTCAATTATCGATCGAACGAGGCGGCCGCCGCAGCGGTGGTGGATGAAATCAAAAGCGCAGATGGACGCGCCTGTGCGGTTAGGGCGGACGTCAGCGACGAACATGAGGCGCGGCGCCTCATTGACGCGTGCATCGACCAGTTCGGCCGACCGGGGTGCGTCATCAACAATGCAGGCGCGGCCCCCATTCGAACGATCGACGAGTTGGACGGCGCGACCTTTCAACAGACGTTGAACGCCAATCTCCTTTCGGCGTTTTACGTGTCGCAGGCGGCCATCCCGCATCTCAAGCAAAATGGCGGACGGCTCATTTTCATGTCTTCCGGAGCGTCGCGGATCGGCGGCAGGGTCTCCGCCGCCTATGCGGCGTCGAAGGCCGGCATGAAAGGGCTGATGCGCTATTACGCGCAATATCTGCGCGAACATCGCATCACCGCGAATGCGATCGCGCCGCTGCTGATCGAAACCGACATGCTGGCCGGAATGGACCTGCCGCCGCCAGCCGATCTGCCGCTGGGACGGACGGGACGGCCCGAAGAGATCTGGCCGGCTGTGCGCATGATCATCGAGACGGAATATCTGACGGGACAGACGATCCATCTCAACGCCGGACGATATATGACGTAAAGCGCGCAGAAGTGTGAGAGCCGATCCTGAAAGAAGTTGAGTCGAAAGAGTCGGTTGTGATTCTCTTGCGAAGAGGATGATTCGCAAGGGAGTTGCGGATGTGGAAGCCGGAGCATCGCGTCTTGGCCGATCGTCGCGGCCTT